>DAOUSH010000043.1 GCA_030627335.1 Dehalococcoidia bacterium
CATTCATAGGTACCATAATCGGTGCAACCATACTGGGTGTGATAATCATAGCTGCAGTAGTATTATTAGCAGTATTGGTTGCTTGATATAGTGCCGAATTAAATTAAAGATAATTGATTAATTATAATTAAGAGGACTGGATATGGAAGATGGCTTGTCTAGTTTAGGCGTAGACCTATCAGTATTGGTGTCTCAGATAATCAGCTTTTTAGTCCTGTTCGGCCTTTTATACCTGGTCGCTTATAAGCCCCTGATGAGAATGCTGGATGAGCGTTCGCGCAGGGTTAAGGAAAGCATGGACCAGACCGAGCAGATAAAAGAGCAGGCGGCCCTGGCGGAGAAGGAAACGGCAAAGCGCATCAGAGATGCCAGCAAGGAAGGCCAAAAGCTGGTAGACCGGGCGATGCAGGCCGGGGAAGAGATGAAGCTTAAGGCAAAGGATGAGGCCAAGAAAGAGGCAGAGACGCTTATAAACAGAGCACGTACAGAAATCGAAAGGGAGCGGGACGATGCAATCGGTGAACTGCGTAGCGAGTTCGCAGATCTGGCCATACTGGCAGCGGAGAAGGTTATAAACCGCTCGCTGGATAAAAAGACGCATCGTCAGCTTATTGATAAAGTGCTCGAAGAGAGCACTGTTGAAAATAAAAACTAACTGCTATATTTAAGGGAAGATAATGGCTAGGAGATATTCTGCCCGGCGATATGCCAGGGCAGTATTTGAGATAGCACTGGAAAAGAAACAACTGGATGAATGGCAGTCTGGTCTGGAAAAGATGAACAGGCTCGGCCGGGATGAGACGATTACCTCATTTCTGGAGAGTCCGGACATTCATTTCGAGGATAAAGCCAAACTGCTATCGGAGAGACTGGGCGATACAGACCCTATGGTAATGAACCTGGTTTACCTTTTACTTACCAGGGGTAAATTCACTATGCTGGCTGATATTGCTGATGGATACCAGAGACTGCTGGATGATTACCATAATATAGAACGTGCCGAGGTAACCACTGCTGTCCCTCTTGATGACGAGGACGAGCAGAGGTTGAGCGAGAGGCTCGGCGATATAACCGGTAAGAAGGTAATACTTAAGCATGAAGTAGACCCCTATCTGATAGGTGGGGTGGTGGTCAGGATGGCCGGCAAGATGATGGACGGCAGCACACGGGGCAAACTGGAAGCACTTAAAAGACAACTGGGCTAGGATGATATATAGCAATATGCGGTCAGGAGGTGGCTTAATTGACAACTAAGGGACAGGATATAGTATCGGTTATTAAACAGCAGATTGAGCAGTTCGGCGCAAAGGTTACAATGGTAGATGTGGGCAAGGTGATAGAGGTGGGGGATGGTATCGCCCGTATCTACGGGCTGGCAGCGGCAAAATATAACGAGCTGCTACAGTTTCCAGGCGATGTTATGGGGATTGCTCTCAATCTGGAGGAAGACAGTGTGGCTGCGGTTATCCTCGGCGACGACTCAGGGATTAAAGAGGGTGACGAGGTACGCGCTACCGGACGTATATCAGAGGTTCCGGTCGGCAAGGAGCTTATCGGGCGTGTTGTTGACTCTCTTGGGCGACCGCTGGATGGGAAAAGCGCCATAAAAGCCAAAAAAGTGAGACCTCTGGAGAGGGTGGCGCCCAACGTAGTCGACCGTAAGCCGGTAAATACACCGGTGCAGACCGGTATCAAGGCTATCGACAGTATGATACCCATAGGGCGAGGCCAGAGGGAACTTATTATCGGAGACCGCTCCACCGGAAAGACAGCTATCGCCCTGGATACAATCGTTAACCAGAAAGGCGGAGACCTGATATGTATCTATGTTGCCATCGGGCAGAAGGCTTCCAAGGTAGCTCAGGTGGTGGCCGATCTTGAGAGTTACGGAGCGATGGAACATACCATTGTCGTTGCCGCCAATGCCTCGGACTCGGTTGCACTGCAGTATCTGGCTCCCTATGCCGGATGCGCTATCGGTGAGGAGTTTATGGAACAGGGCAAGGATGCCCTGATTATATATGATGACCTTTCCAAGCATGGATGGGCGTACCGTCAGCTATCGCTACTGTTACGCCGTCCGCCGGGCAGGGAAGCTTATCCCGGCGATGTCTTCTATCTGCACAGCCGACTTTTAGAGAGGGCAGCAAGGCTGAATGATGAAAATGGCGGCGGTTCTCTGACTGCCTTGCCCATAATTGAAACCCAGGCTGGTGATGTCACCGCCTATATCCCGACAAATGTTATCTCCATCACAGATGGTCAGATTTACGTGGAGTCAGACCTTTTTAATGCAGGTATAAGACCGGCGTTAAACATCGGTTTATCGGTATCGCGTGTGGGCAGTTCCGCCCAGACCAAGGCGATGAAGAAGGTCGCCGGCAAACTCAAGATGGCGATGGCTCAGTACCGTGAGCTGGCTGCCTTTGCTCAATTCGGTACCGCAGACCTGGATAAAGCCACCAAAGCCCAGATTGAACGGGGGCAGAGAATTACCGAAGAGTTGAAACAGCTCCAGTTCGTACCAATGACAATGGAAAATCAGGTTATGATTCTGTATGCTGTTATGACCGGGTATGTTGATGAAGTGCCGGTTAACAAGATAGCGGAATTTGAAGAAAATTTCCTCAAGATTATGAGTACAATGCACCCCGAGATAGGCAAAACGATTGCCGACAAAAAAGAACTGAGTGAAGAAACGGAAAAAAAGCTGAAAGCGGCTATTGAAGAATTTAAGAAAGGCTTCTCAACCGAGTAAGTGAATGGCTAATATTCGTTTAATAGGGCGCCGGATTAAGGGCATACGTAGCACGTCCAAGATTACCAAAGCTATGGAGATGATCGCCGCCTCCAAGATGAGGCGGGCCCAGGAGCGTGGCCTGGCCGGTCGCCCCTATTCGGAAAAGATAACCCAGGTAATGGCGGCTCTGGCGGCTTTGCCCATGGAGGGTAGTGAGTTGCACCCGTTACTGCAGCGCCGAACGGTGGCAAATATATCGATCGTCCATATAACTTCCGACCGCGGGCTGGCAGGCGGGTTGGTTAGCAACATCAACCGTATGACGGGTAGTTTCGTGCTGGAGAGCAGCGTTCCGGTAAAACTTATTGCCGTCGGTAGCAAGGGAGTTGATTTTATGAGGCGGAGTAACCAGAACATCGTCGCCGAATTCACAGACCTCGGTGACCACCCCGGTCTGCTCGATACCCTGCCAATCTCACATATTATTATAGAAGACTTTAAGAGTGGCGCCATCGATGAGGTATACCTGGCTTATACAAAGTTTATAAACACCATGTCGCAGCAGACGGTTATGGAAAAGGTGTTGCCGGTAGAGCCGGCAGAGATACCGGCGGCGCAAAACATAGAGTATCTATACGAGCCGGACCCGGCGGTGGTTCTGGGGGGGCTCCTGCCGCGTTTCGTAGAAATGCAGGTATACCATGCCGTACTGGAGGCAATTGCCAGCGAGCAATCGGCGCGTATGGTAGCTATGCGTAACGCCACAGAAAATGCCAACGAACTTATTGAAGAATTGACTTTGCTGTATAACAAGGCAAGACAGGAAATGATTACCACAGAGCTCTTGGATATAACAGGCGGCGCCGTAGCACTGGAATAGGAGGGTATTATGGATAAGGCAAAAGGTAAAGTAACGCAGGTTATCGGTTCAGTGGTGGACTTTGAGTTCCCGCCGGACAAGATGCCATCGATATTTAATGCTATTGAGGTCGAAAAAGACGGGGAGAAAATGGTGCTCGAAGTTCAGGGGCATATCGGCAATAACTGGGTCAGATGCCTGTCTTTGCATCCTACGGATGGACTTGCGCGGGGTGTTGAAGGTGTAGATACTGAGGCACAACTGACGGTGCCTGTTGGCGAACCCTGTCTGGGAAGGCTGTTTGATGTTATGGGGCATCCGTTGGACAAACTGGGAGAGGTCAAGGGCGAAGACAACTGGGAAATTCATCGTAAACCACCTTCTTTTGACGACCAGGAAACGACAACGGAGACACTGGAAACGGGCATCAAGGTTATTGATTTGATTACACCCTTTGTCAAGGGTGGCAAGATAGGTGCTTATGGCGGTGCCGGTGTTGGTAAAACGGTTATCATTCAGGAACTTATCCGCAATATCGCCACCGAACATGGAGGATATTCCGTATTCGCTGGTGTCGGGGAGAGGTCTCGTGAGGGTAATGACCTGTGGAACGAGATGAAGGAATCCGGCGTTCTGAAGAAAACAGTTATGGTTTTTGGCCAGATGAATGAGTTGCCGGCGGTTCGTCTTCGTGTCGGGCTTACCGGGCTGACGATGGCTGAATATTTCCGTGACGTGAAGCACCAGGACGTTTTGCTATTTATTGACAATATATACAGATATACACTGGCCGGAATGGAAGTATCGGCTTTGCTGGGGAGGATGCCATCGGCGGTGGGATACCAGCCGACACTGGCTACCGAGATGGGTGCGTTGCAGGAGAGGATTACCTCAACCAAGCAGGGTTCTATCACCTCTTTCCAGGCGATATACGTCCCGGCTGATGACTATACCGACCCCGGTGTGGTGGCTACATTTGGTCATCTTGATGCTGTCGTTGCCCTGGAGAGGTCTCTTGTCGAACAGGGTCTGTATCCGGCAATCGACCCGCTGGTATCTAACTCGCGCATACTTGACCCCAAAGTAGTAGGCGATGAGCACTACCAGGTAGCCCGTGAAGTTCAGAAAATACTCCAGCGTTACAAAGACCTCCAGGATGTAATTGCTATTCTGGGTATGGAAGAACTAAGCGAGGAAGACAAGCAGACTGTTGCCCGTGCCCGCAAGATACAGAGGTTCCTGACTCAGCCCATGTTCGTTGCCGAGGTATTTACCGGTATTCCGGGCAAGTATGTACCGATAGCGGAAGCCGTTCGTGGCTTCAGGGAAATTCTGGACGGAAAGCATGACGCCCTGCCGGAGCAGGCATTCTATATGGTAGGGACTATAGAGGAAGCGGTGGAAGCGGCAAAGAAAATGGAAGAGGAGATAATAGCCGGACCGGAAGCCGTCGCGGCTACCGAGGCGGAACCAACAGCAGTCGAACCAGAAGAAATACCATCACCACCGGTAGCTGAAGAGGCAATACCGGTAAAAGAGGAAGTAAAAGCCGAAGTAAAAGAGGAAGCAGAAGCGAAAGCAAAGCCAGAAGCCAAGCCGGCAAAACCGAGGGCAAAAAAGAAGGCAAAGCCGGCAGTAGTTAAAGAATCAAAGGCAAAGACTAAAA
>DAOUSH010000063.1 GCA_030627335.1 Dehalococcoidia bacterium
CGGCATTATATCCCTTCTTGCCTTTCAGCTCGCAGAAACTGCACCGGTTTCTCGGCTTTGACGGCAGTGTCGAAGAGGATGGCTGGCGGTTGAGGTCGTTGCCGCCGGGGCAGAGGCTGTTACCGCCCGAACCACTGTTTACCAAGCTGGATGAAGAGCTGATTGCCGAGGAGGCCGGCCGGCTGGGCAAGAGTATATAAAGAATATTGTTTGGAGAGAGGGTTTGCAGATAAAAGAAGTATATAAGTTGGTAAAAAACGGGCTTGCCGGCGTGGATGAACAGTTCCGGTTGCTTGCCCGGAGCCAGGGTGAAAACTTCCCCGAACTCTATAAGATGTTAAGCCATATATTATCTGGAAGAGGCAAGGCGGTTCGCCCGTTACTGGCCCTGCATGCCGGTAGCCTGTACCACTATGATCTGCAAAAGATAATGTGTATGGCGACAGCCAGTGAGCTAATGCATATCGCTACCCTGGTTCATGATGATGCCATTGATAAGGCCAGTGTTCGCCGAGGACAACTAACGATTAACAAGCTATGGGGGACGGATAAAGCCATCATCTTTGGCGATTACCTCTTTGCCAAGGCGGCGGAATATGCAGTCAATACCGGAAGCCTGCACGTGGTCAGGCTTTTTTCTCAGACCCTGGAAGCCATCTCCTGCGGTGAGCTGAAGCAGGGATTCAGCGCCTTTAACATTGAGCAGAGCTATGACCAGTATATCGGGCGCATTGCCGGCAAAACGGCGTCTTTGTTTGCCCTGTCTACCGAGGGCGGGGCGGTATTAAGCGGTGCCCCAGAGGAGTCGATAAAGATATTGAGAGAATACGGCTTGAATCTGGGCATCTCCTTCCAGATTGTAGACGATATTTTCGATTTAATCGGCACCGAGAAGGAGTTGGGCAAGCCGGTGGGCTCGGACCTGGCGCAGGGCACCATCACACTGCCGACGTTGATGTTTCTGGAGCGTTACCCGGAAGACAACCCGGTAAAGCGGATTTTCAAAAACGAGGGCGATAAAGGGGAAAATATAAAAGAGGCAATAGAGCTGGTTCGTAATTCACAGATTGTGGACGAATGCTATCGGGTTGCCTCGGACTACAGCACCAGGGCGAGCCAGAATCTTCACCTATTGCCGGATACACCCAGCCGTCAGGCACTGTTTGCCATGGCTGAATACGTGGTTAAGAGGAAGAAGTAGTAGCGACGGTGGCGATGGTAACCCCGTCATTCGCTCTCAAGGCAGGTGCCGTCCAGGTAGGTTTCCTTTTTGTGGGTGGGTAGCTCCTCCTTGAACTGGTCGATGGCGTACTGGCAGGCGGCAAAGCCCTCCTGACGATGAGCCGCGGAGATAGAAACAACCACGTTATTATCACCCACCTTGAGTTTGCCGATGCGGTGAACGAAAGCCATATCGTTTATTGGCCACTTATCTTTAATGGCGTCGACGATACCTTGAAGCTTAGCCCCTGCCGTGCCGTCGGCATCGCTGTATTCCACCGAAAGCACTGTTTTCCCATGTGAGGTATTGCGGATTAATCCTATGTAGGCGATAATGCCACCACTATCTCCGTTTCTGGTGCTGTTTATCACCCCCTCAATGTCAATTATATCACTGGTAATCTTGATCATTTAACACCTCTCGGATATTCTTTTTAAGGCCGTGTTAATCGGGTTGTTTGCTGACTTTTAGCTCTATGGAGCAGCCGGGAATTGCTTGGGTTGGGGGACTATGCCGGGTATTTTCTTCGGTTTGGTTTTAGCCCTGGCTTTCTCTCCTTTCGGTGCTGGAGCCGGCGTTTCCCTGGTCTCCTTTTTAATCGGGGTCATAGGCCCGGTGAATATCGTCTCCAGCTCTTCACCCTCAAGGGTCTCCTGGGCAACCAGCCTCTCCGCAATATATGTCAGCCTTTTCTTATTGTCAACCAGGATACCCTTGGCTGTTTCAAAAGCCTGCTGGATGATATTATGAACCTCGTCATCAATAATGTTGGCTATCTTATCTCCGTAGTCCCGTTGTTCGGCGATTTCGCGGCCGAGGAAGACCATCTCCTGTTTGTTGCCGAAGGTGCGCGGTCCCAGCTTATCGCTCATTCCGTATTCGGTTACCATCTTGTGGGCTAGATCGGTCGCCCGCTTTATATCGTTCGAAGCGCCGGTGGTGAGCTCGTTAAAGACCAGTTCCTCGGCGGCGTGTCCCCCCAGCAGGGTAGCCAGCATATCCTTGAACTGAGACCTGGTCAGCAGGTAGCGGTCTTCGGTGGGTAACTGGCGGGTATGCCCCAGGCTCATACCGCGGGCTACGATTGAGATTTTGTGTACCGGGTCGGCATTGGGCAGCATCTTGGCTACCAGGGCGTGCCCGGCTTCGTGATAGGCGGTGATCTCCTTCTCCTTGGGGTTTATCTTGCGGCTCTTCCTCTCCGGGCCGGCTATCACCCGGTCTATAGACTCTTCAAGCTCCTGCATGTCAATAGATTTTTTATTGCGTCTGGCAGACAGGATGGCGGCTTCATTGACCATGTTAGCCAGGTCGGCACCGCTGAAGCCGACTGTTTGTTTGGCCAGCGTTTCCAGGTTAACCGAATCCTCTAGCGGCTTACCCTTGCTGTGTATCTTAAGGATAGCAGTTCGGCCGGTGATATCTGGCAGGTCGAGGACTACACGCCGGTCGAAGCGGCCGGGTCGGAGTAGGGCGACATCCAGTATATCCGGTCTGTTGGTGGCGGCAATGACGATGACGTTGGTATTGGTGTCGAAACCATCCATCTCCACCAGAATCTGGTTCAGCGTTTGCTCCCTCTCGTCGTGTCCGCCGCCGAGACCGGCGCCACGGTGGCGGCCGACGGCGTCGATTTCATCAATAAATATGATACAGGGGGCGTTGCGTTTAGCCTGCTCGAAGAGGTCGCGCACCCTCGAGGCGCCGACACCGACAAACATCTCGACGAACTCACTACCGCTTATGGAGAAGAAAGGCACTCCGGCTTCGCCGGCTACAGCCCTGGCCATCAGCGTCTTACCCGTGCCCGGCGGCCCTATCAACAGCATACCCTTGGGGATGCGTGCCCCCAACGCCTGGAACTTCTCCCGCGACTTGAGGAAATCGACCACCTCCCGCAATTCCTGTTTGGCTTCTTCAACACCGGCGACATCATCAAAGGTTACCGTCGGGGTGTTAACCGAAAACATTCGGGCTTTGGAGCGGCCGAAGCTCATCGCCTGGCTGTTGGCCCCCCGTGCCTGGCTGAACAGGAAGAAAAGCAGGGCGCCGAAGATTAGCAGGGGCAGGAAATTGATAAGAACACTTCCCCAGTTGATGCCTCCGGCCCCCTCTATCTCAACCTCAACTCCTTCAAGGATGAAACCCTCGATCTCGTAAATACTGGAGGTGACTTCCTTGTATGTCAGATACTCGATACCATTGGTGGCGGTGATGTTGATGGTATCACTGCCGACCGAAATCTTGGCTATCTCGCTGTTCTGGGACATAGCTATAGCGTCGCTTAGCGGTATTTCATTCGGTTCCGGCTCCGATGGCAAAATTAAGGTGAAGAAAACCACCGCGGCGGCGATGATAGCTATATAGACCAGAATACTGCGTCGCCAGTTTATTCTCATTCCCTGCCTCAACAGGCTGTTATTTCAGCCGGATTCGCCTATATTATAACAGAAACAGCCGTAAACATAAAAAGCGGTGTTAAAAGTCTACTAGTATAACGATACTAAAGCGGTTTGGTTAGTCTTTTTATGGCAGTGCCTGATAGCTTTCCTTGAGCAGTAGGGCATCCTCTTCCAGGTTCGGGCTTTCACAGATGACCGTACCGCCGATACCATAGTCTTTCAGGGCTTGCAGCAGCTCAATATAGCATAAATCGGATTCGTCCAGGATGAGGTGCTTTTGCTCACCCTTTGCACCGTAGGCGATGCCGGAGATGTGGATGTGCATATCGTCCAGGGCGGCTCGGCCTAGTTTGCCCTGTATCTGCTCCAGAACCGAGGCGAACTCCGGGTAGGAATTGAAACCCCCGGTGCGGGCATGCCAGTGGGCGAAGTCGATGCATGGAGCCAGCCCTTCCAGCTCAGAGCACAGGTCGGCTATCTCGGCGATGGTGCCGAACTGGCTGGCTTTACCGCTGACCTCGGGCCTGAGCCATAGCCTGGTATCCTCCTGCTTGAGCTGTGACACCACCTCCGCCAGGTATTTCTTTATCGTCTGGTAGGTCTCCTGTGGCGGGTCGCCGAGGTAAAAG
>DAOUSH010000083.1 GCA_030627335.1 Dehalococcoidia bacterium
CTGTCTGCTCAAGTCTCTAAAGGTGGACTCTGCCAGAGACTAGTCTTCCTTAGGCCGGTTCCTGCCCCGCTGCCAGCGGTCAACCCCGAAGGCTGACGCCCCCCGGTTCCTCATAGCGGCTATTGCTGTAGGCAAAAACTTGGCTACTATCACCAAGAGCAGTGCGACGGACATAATAGTAGCGTATTCCTTCCCCGGGTCGACGCTGAACCAGACGATAATGGGTAGCGAGGCAAGCCCCAGGAACATAGACAGGGCGACATTGCGCGTAAGCAGCATCGGGATAATTATTACAGCGCAGAAGATGCCCAGCTGAAGTGTATAGCCATAGGCAGGTAAAAGGACAATCAAAGCACCTATAGTAGCCCCCATACCCTTGCCGCCGCTGAACTTGAGCCACACCATCCAGTTATGCCCGATAACCGCCGCCAGTCCGGCAAGCAGTATATAGGAGTCTGGCGCATTAAGCCCCCACTTGGCGATGGCGACCGCCGCCGCCCCCTTGCCGAAATCGAAGATACCTACCGCCAGCGCCGGCCACAGCCCCACTTCACGGAAGACGTTCAAGCCGCCGACATTGCCCCCACCCATTCGGCGGATGTCACCGCCCCTGATAAGGCGGGTGGTGATGTAAGCCGCCGGGATAGAGCCTAAAAGATACCCAATGATTATAGCTAGAGCCTCGTTCATTTAACCTCCGGTGTTTAATCTCTTACTTTTCATAGGCGGGGGTGCACCACCCGATATACCTGGGATTATCGCCCTTTATTACCTCAAAGTAGAGCTTCTGCAGACTACCGGCTACCTCACCAACCTTGCCGTTGCCTATCTTGCGGTTTTCAATCTCGGCGATGGGGGTTACGTGAGCGGCGGTGCCGGTCAGAAAGCACTCGTCGGCGGTATATAGCTCGGCAAGATCAATCGGTCTTTCTATCGTCTCTATCCCCAGCTCGTTTTTAGCCAGCTTTATTACCGT
Source organism: Dehalococcoidia bacterium (assembly GCA_030627335.1). GTDB lineage: Bacteria > Chloroflexota > Dehalococcoidia > Dehalococcoidales > W693 > W693. The sequence continues at coordinate 977 of DAOUSH010000083.1, forward strand.
GTCCCGGGTGATGCCCACCAGTATGCTGTTGTTGACCGGCGGCGTGACCAGCTTGCCGTCTATCACCAGGAAGATGTTCTCGCCGCTACCCTCTGAGACATAGCCCGCCGGGGAGAGCATAATCCCCTCGTCGAAGCCTTTATCCATTGCCTCTGTCTTGGTGAAGGCGTTGTTGACATAGAGTCCGGTAATCTTGGCGCTGGGTGGGATTACGTTGTCGGCCGGCCGCCGCCACGAGGAGATACCACAGCGGCAGGCGTCCATATCCAGGTACCGCCCCCAGGGAATGGCAAAGACCAGGAAGTCGTCCTCCAGGTCGTGGAGGCGGACGCCGAGGGCTTCCGAGCTTTTATAGGCCAGGGGGCGGATGTATATATCCTCCCTGAAGCTGCATTTCCTGACCAGCTCCACCGTTATCCGGCACAACTCATCAATGGAGTGAGGCAGTTTAATCCTCAGAAGACGGCAGCCGTCTTCAAGCCGCTTGTAGTGCTCTTTAAGGCGGAAGATATATATCTGCTCCTGCTCGCTGTTCCAGTTGCCCCGGATGCCCTCGAAGACCGCTGTGCCATAGTGCAGGGAGTGGGTCATAACGCTTATCTTGGCTTCAGCCAGGGGAACGAACTTCTTCTGGAAATAGGCAAATGGCGGCATACCAAAACTCCCTTTTAGCTAGGATTATAGACAGTTAGGCGATATTATACAATTTTCCTTAGCTGTTTGCTATCCTCAGGCACCTCTGAGCTGTTTTGCCAGTTCACTGCCCAGATCTTCAGCTTTTTCCAGAACCTGTTGGCTGATTCTGCCCTTACCGAATACACCGAGAGCCGGCAGCTCGGCAACCACATCGAAGCCCAGGTCTTCGATTGGGATACGCATTGTGTCCGGCGCAAAGCCGCTGCCCTCTTCAAAATTATTCTGTTCGCCGATGGAGGCGATAATAGCCTTGCGGCACTTTTCACAGCCAATACACCCCTGAAACTGGTAGTCCCGGAGGTGGATGGCTTCGATTTCAGCACCGGCATTCCCTGCTCCCGCCAGGACGTGTTTGAGCAGGATATCCGAATTACCGCCCTTGCGCGGGGTACCGCTGATTCCCAGTATCTTTATCATATTTTTACCCCAGTTTGGCGCCGCAGTTGGCGCAGAATTTACCCGCGGCCGGATTGGGGTGCGAGCAGGCTTTGCAGACTATGCCGTTGCCCTGCTGGTTTTCCCCGAAGTATAGCTTGACATGGGGCCAGGGAATCTCGATTCCTTCATCGTCAAAGGCTTTCTTGAGCCTCTTTCTCAGCTCGCCGGTGACCTCCCACTGCTTCATTGGCCGGACATCGCCAAGTATTCTGATATCTATGCCTGAATCGCCGAATTTTTGCACCCTTAATACCTGGGGCGGCGTTTTAATAAGGGTTCTAAAGTGCTCATCCCCAGCCATCTCCTTACCCACCCTGTTTATTACCTCAAAGACGTGGTCCATATCCTCGTTGTAGCCCACGGAAACATCCAGCTTAACCCGAGACCAGTCGCGGGTATAGTTGGAGGCGGTGGTGATTATACCGTTGGGTATGGTGTGCAGAATGCCGTCAAGGTCGCGTAGCACCGTTCGCCTGAGGTTGACCTCTTCCACGGTCCCGGAGATGCCGGCGATTTTTACCACGTCGCCAGTGTTATACTGGTCCTCCATCAGGATGAAGACCCCGCTGACGAAGTCTTTTATCAGGTTCTGGGCGCCGAAGCCGATGGCGATACCGGCAACGCCGGCGCCGGCAAGCAGCGGTGTAATATCTACGTTAAATTTGGGTAGTATCATGAACAGGGTAATGGCAGCGATGATTAAACCGAGAGTCCAGGTTATCATATTGCTCAGCGTTTGCGCCCTCTTCTCAAACCAGGACTTGGAGTGTCTTCCCTTGCCCCTGGCTTTGACAAAACCGATAACCAGCCGGGGCACAGCCAGCTTTAACAGCCTGAAAATGACGTATGCGATTATTATATAGGCTAATATAGAAATGCCGTTCGTCAGCAGCCATTCCTGTATGTCCTCTGTATTAATGGTGGCGTTAGCTCCCTCGCCGGAGAAGACGATAGCCACCACTGCGGCTAATATAATTACCAGCAGAATACCCATAGCATACAGGTAAATCCGGTTTATTACTCTGTTTCTTCTCGTGTTTCTTTGTTCCGGCTTGAGTTTGGCGATTCTATCCCGGAACCTGTTCCTGAAGAAGATAAGAGCAGTTATGCCGAGAGCGGCAGCGCTTAAAAACCATATACTGTTTGCAGAGAACCAGTCCCACATTTTAAGCCCTCCTTAAAGAAAACTATGGCGATTATAACATAAAATC
>DAOUSH010000104.1 GCA_030627335.1 Dehalococcoidia bacterium
CTCGAAGGCGGCTGTCTTCTGCCCCTCGATACGGTGAGGGTTAAGCGAGTTAACCAGGGTGACCGGATGCTTCTGCGTCAATTGGCGCACTATATTCAACGCCTGGTCAAAGTTGCCGTCAATGGTAACTATCTTTGCCCCATGGGCGATAGCCTGAGCCAGCTTGCCCAGGGCAATCTTGCCCTCCGGGATGATGATGATAGCCTCCAGGTCCGAACTGGCGGCATAAGCCGCCGCCGATGCACTGGTATTGCCGGTGGAGGCACACATAACCGCCTTACTTCCCTCTTCCAACGCCTTGGCTATGGCAACCACCATACCCCGGTCTTTGAAGGAGCCGGTGGGGTTGCACCCTTCCAGCTTGAAATACAACTCGCCACAGCCGATTTCCTTCTCCAGATGCTTAGACCTTACCAGGGGGGTATCCCCCTCCCCCAACGAAAATATAGGGGTCTTATCCGTAACCGGCAGGAGGTTTTTATACCTTTCAAGCACCCTTTGTTTCATTCTTTCCTGCCTATTCCTCAACCCGTATGGAGTTGTTTATCTCCTTGACCACATCCAGCCGTTCAAGCTCTCCTAGCGCCTGCTGTACCGCCTTCTCCCGGGCGGGGTGGGTCATAATGACAATCTCCGCCGTCTGGGACAGCTCATCGGACTCCTTCTGAATTGCCGAGGCGATACTGATATCGTTGTCCCCCAACACCCTCGCTATCTGCGCCAGAACCCCGGCGCTGTCGGCGATGTTCATCCGGATATAGAACCTAGTCTCTATTTCAGACATCGGCTTGATTTTCTTGCCCGCCTTCGGCTCCCAGGCAACAACACAGCCGACACCGGATACAATCTCCCGCGCCGTCGAGACGACATCGGCGACAACGGCACTGCTGGTAGGCAAAGCCCCGGCTCCTTTGCCGATGAATGTCACCTTGCCGATAAGGTCTCCCTCAACAAGTACCGCATTATAGACCCCGTCCACTTTTGCCAGGAAGTAATCCTGTGGAATGAATACCGGATGGACACGCACTTCAATCGACGCATCATATTGTTTGGCTATAGCCAGCAGCTTTATGGCAAAACCCAGCTCTTTAGCATAGCGAAAATCGCGACTGCTCAGCTTTGAAATACCCTCACAATAGATATCGTCAGGCCTTATTTGACTCTGGAAAGCCAGGGAGGCCAGTATCGCCAGCTTATAGGCGGCATCTATCCCTTCAATATCATTTTTAGGGTCGGCTTCGGCATAGCCCATCTTCTGTGCCTGACTGAGGGCTGAGGCAAAGTCCATTCCCTCACGCGACATACTGGTAAGGATATAGTTGGTCGTCCCGTTTATTATGGCATAGATACCATTTATTTTATTAGCCACCAGGTCCCGCTGAAAGGGGGCAATAAGGGGAGTGCCGCCGCCGGCAGCCGCCTCATAATGCAAGCTGACATTGTTTTGTCGGGCCAGGGCCATCAGCTCCAACCCATACTTGGCAATTACCTCCTTGTTGGCTGTAACCACATGCTTTCCCGCCGAGAGCGCCCTTTTCTGGTACGACAGGGCTGGTTTCTCACCCCCGATGACCTCAATAACTATATCCATACCCGGAGTGGCGAAAAATTCGTCTTCATCGGTGGTAAAGAGCTGGTGCTCCATCACCATCGCCTGCGATCTGGTTAAGTCCTGCTCCAGCACCTTTATCCTGCGCAGGACGAGCGGGCTACCAACCCGTTCTGCCAGCATCTCCGCCCGCTCTAATAGAACTTTGGCTACCTGCCCGCCGATAACCCCCAGCCCCATCAAGCCAACGCCAATACTTTTTTTATCCATCGTCAAGCACCCCTGATTCCTGTTTATTCACCAGAGACTTTTCTTACGGCAAAATCTCTCATCTCTTCATCAAGATAGCTAACTATCGTGTTCTCCGGGTCGTCCCAGAGCGATAGCATCCATTCATCCATATCGCCATCTACCAATGTTCCTTTATTTTCATCGGAGATATCCATTATTTCACTACCCAAAACCTCAAACAGCCAGTAACCACCAGTGGTAGTCTCCGTATAATCAGGAATCGGCTCGCTTACCACTTCTATTTCGGTTTCTGGATTGAAGGCATAATCTTCAAAAGCCTGGCTCATATCGCCTTCAACTATCCAGCCCATATCGGCTTTTTCACCCGTCATCCCCCGCTGGGAAAACTCCTCAGCCAGGCCAATAAATTCCTCTCCAGCTTCTATTCTGGTGAGCACCTCCTGTGCTTCTTCCTCGCTGGATAGTAGTATTGCTTGAACATTAACCGCCTTCTCTTCTTCTGCAACTTCTTCTTCTATTACCTTAATCAACCAGTAGCCCAGGCTCTTTTCTTTGTCGGCATCATATACCGCCTGGCTTAACCCTCCTACCTGACTGCCGAATATATAAGAATCAAGCACAGTGGTACCAAGCAGCCCATCCAGGATTCCCTCCGGCCACCAGCCGAGGTCGCTCCCTTCCCGGGTAGTGCTTTCCAGGGAGAGCTCACCGGCAACTTCGGTAAAGTCTTCTCCATCCTCAAGCCTGTCCCTGACATCAGCCACCTGCGCCTCACCCTCCAGGAACATTGCCATAACATGCCGGTGTTCAGCGTTAATCGGTATCTTGGGCCCGAAATACTCCTCTTTCAGTTTTTCTAA
>DAOUSH010000102.1 GCA_030627335.1 Dehalococcoidia bacterium
CGATGCTTTCGGCACCTGCCACCGGGAACACGCTTCGATAGTGACTATTACCAGCTACCTGAAAGGGGTAGCTGGATTACTGCTGGAGAAAGAAATCAACGCCCTGAGCAGTATCCTGGAGAGCCCGACTCGCCCGTTTGCCGTGCTTTTAGGTGGAGCCAAGGTGAGTGACAAGGTCGGTATGATAGACAATATTATGGACAAGGTGGATTATATTATGATTGGCGGCGGCATGGCCGCCACCTTTCTCAAAGCCAAAACTTATGAGGTGGGGTTGTCCCTGCTTGACGACGGACTAGATACCGCCGCCGGGTTGATGGAGAAAGCGGTAAAAAACGGGGTAAGGATTATACTCCCCGATGATGTCGTCGTTACCAGGACGATTAGTAATCGGGCTAGGGTGAGTAATGTATCCATAGAAGATATCCCCCGCAATAAGAGGATTGTCGATATCGGAGCTCTGACCATCAACAATTTTACCAGAGAGCTGGAACGGTGCCACACGGTATTCTGGAATGGACCTATGGGCATATACGAGATACCCAGATTTGCCGAGGGCACCAGGGCTATGGCTAATATCATAGCCAGCCTTAACGCCACCACTATCGTCGGTGGCGGCTCGACTGCTGAGATAGTAACCGAGATGAAGCTGGCGGAGAAGATGACCTTCGTCTCTACCGGCGGCGGTGCCTCGCTCAGGTTCCTTGGCGGTGAAACACTGCCCGGAGTTGAAGTATTGCGCGATAAAGAGCTACCATAGATACCGGCTGGCTTTTATATAATTAACGGTAGCGGAAATAATGTAGATATGGACAAACTGGAACTAATCAGGGAAATCTCCAGAGCCTCGGCGACAAAGATTGTGATGCTGGTCGTTGATGGGCTGGGAGGGCTGCCCGACCCCGAAACAGGCAAGACAGAGCTGGAAACGGCGCATACCCCCAACCTGGACGCACTGGTGGTTAAAGGTATCTGCGGGCTCAGCGAGCCGATAAGCCCCGGGGTAACCCCGGGCAGTGCCCCGGGGCACCTGGCTTTGTTCGGCTACGACCCGGTTGGTTGTAGTATAGGGCGGGGTGTGCTGGAGGCAATGGGAATAGATCTTGACCTCAAACCGGGGGATATTGCCGCCCGTGGCAACTTCTGCACCATTGATAAAAACGGGCTGATTACCGATCGTAGAGCCGGACGTATAGCCACAGAGAAGAGCGCCGAGCTCTGCCGGTTGCTTGATGGGATTGTTATAGACGGTGTTGAGACTCTCGTTAGCCCGGTCAAAGGGCACCGGTTGGTGGTCATCTTCCGTGGCGATAACCTTAGAACCGAAATAAGCGATTCCGACCCGCAACAGACGGGCGTAGCTCCAGTGGATGTTATCGCACTAAGTCAGCAAGCCAATCATACGGCTGATATCGTCAACCGGTTTATAGCCCGGGCGAGAGAAATCCTGGCCGGACATTACCCGGCAAATATGGTTCTACTGCGCGGCTTCTCCCAGCAGTCGCCGCTACCGACCATAACTGAGATTTACAAGCTGAAACCGGCGGCTATCGCCAGCTACCCTATGTATCGTGGGCTGGCCAAGATTGTCGGCATGGACATATTGGATACTGGGACAACGATAGAAGACGAGCTGGCGACACTGGAAAAGAATTATGCTGGCTACGACTTCTTCTTCGTTCATATAAAGGAGACTGATTCCGCCGGTGAGGATGGCGATTACAACCGAAAGGTCGCCTCGCTGGAGCATATCGACAGGGAGCTACCAAGACTGACAGCCCTTAACCCCGATGTTATTGTAGTTACCGGCGACCACTCAACGCCAGCACTGCTAAAGGGGCATAGCTGGCACCCGGTGCCGGTACTGCTGTATTCACAGTGGTGTCGTCCCGACGGGGTATGCCGCTTATCGGAATCAGCCTGTATTCTCGGCGGGCTGGGGCGACTGCCGGCAACCGATATAATGCCCTTAGCTATGGCTAACGCCCTCAAGCTAACCAAGTTTGGTGCCTGAATATTATGAGAATATCCCTTATTGCCGCCAACTGGAAGATGAATACCACCGTCGGTGAAGCTACCGAGCTGGTTCATAATATGCTCGGTGCCCTGGATGAAATCGTAAACATTGAAAAGGTGGTCTGTCCTCCTTTTATTTCACTGGTTACGGTGGCGGAAATGTTAAGAGGTAGCTCTATAAAGCTAGGGGTGCAGAATATGTATTTTGAAGACAGGGGAGCCTATACCGGGGAAATCTCCCCGTCGATGCTGGCTGGTCTGTGCCAGTTCGCTATTACCGGGCACTCCGAGCGGAGGCAGTATTTCAACGAGACGGGCGAAATAATCAACAAGAAGGTGAAGGCGGCGCTTGGGGCTGGCATAACACCTATCCTGTGTATCGGTGAGAAACTGGAAGACAATGAAGCCGGGAAAACAGCCGAAGTGGTCAGCCGGCAGCTCGATTCGGCTCTGACCGGTATGGACAGCCTCGGCGGCACTGTAATCGCCTATGAGCCGGTCTGGGCTATCGGCAGCGGCAAGTCAGCCACTGGTGAGCAAGCCAGCGAGACAATAGCCCTCATCCGGGAGAAGGTCGCCAGCCTGTATGATATAGAAACCGCCCGCAATATGCGTATCCTTTATGGCGGTAGCGTCACTGCCGACAATATCGCTGA
>DAOUSH010000005.1 GCA_030627335.1 Dehalococcoidia bacterium
ATCGTATATCTCTTCCACCAGCAGTGGCGCCAGCCCCAGCGACGGCTCGTCCAACATCATCAGCTTCGGGGTTGCCATCATCGCCCGCCCTATGACCAGCATCTGCTGTTCGCCACCGGAGAGGTAGCCGGCGATGTTTTTGCGCAGCTCCTTGAGGCGGGGAAAGTAGTCATAGACCATCTCAATGTCCTGCTTGATGGCGTTTGTGTCCCGGCGGTTAAAGGCGCCGACAAGCAGGTTCTCCTCGGTGTTGAGGTGGCCGAAGACCCGGCGCCCCTCAAGCGCCTGGACGATGCCCAACTTGCCTATTTCCTCGGCGCTATTTCTGTCTATTCTCTGGCCGTTCCACTCGATACTGCCGTCGGTTACCTCTCCCTCTTCGACGTGGAGCAAGCCCGATATCGCCTTAAGGGTGGTGCTTTTACCGGCACCATTGGCACCGAGCAGGGCGATAATCGAGCCGTCCGGCACGGACAGCGAAACGCCGTGCAAAACCCGTATCACATTGAGATAGGTAACCTCAATGTTGTTCAGTTTAAGCATTGCCAGCTTCCTTCGGGCAGGAGCCCCCGTTTAAATCCGGAGCCCCTGCCCGATATATAGTTTATATATTAGTCAAATACGTACGGTATCTGTGGCGCTTCTATCCATCCGGTGATGGGTGAGATCTCACCACTTGTTATCTGGAAGACCCGGACAGACTTGGAAAGACGGTTGTCGCCTTCAGTATAGCTTACCGGGCCGTGCAAACCGCCGACATCGAAGTTGTCCAGCATCTTGAAGCCATACTCCTCTACCGCCTGCGGGGTCAGGTTGTCAACACCGACATTCTCTATCGCCAGCCTTAAAATTTCAACAACGATAAGGGCTTCTGCCCAGGAGGTGATGTAGTCCATATTGCCGTAGTCTTCGGGGTGATATTCCAGGCAATACTCTTTCATCTTCTCCATAGCCGGTACGTCGTCATCCCAGTTGACCGTCGGATAGACGCCGTAGACGCCCTCGACGACATCGGCGCCGGCGAGCTCAATGAGCTGGCTGGTAATACCGGCATGCCCCAGACCGATGGTTACACCGGGGTAAATACCCAGGTCCACGGCATCCTTGATGATGATGGAGGTTGGTTGCGGTGTGCTGGATATATACAGGACATCAGGCTCTAACGCCTTGATACGGGTCAGGCTGGCTATCTCGGATATGGTAGTGGCGTCGTGCTCTTCAATAGGTAAAAGCTCAATGCCCATATCCTCAGCCAGGAGCTCGGCGGCGGCTCTGGCGCCGGCGCCGGTGGAGTTATTCAGCAGGTGCAGCGCCATCTTTGGTTTTCCCTCTCCCTGCCAGATGTTATCCAGATAATAGTTGGCAAAGGCAGCCCAGTCATCGCCGTAATCGGGCATCTGGGCGTAGATATGCTGCGGCGGGTTGGTCAGTGACGGGGTACTGAAAACGGCAAATCCGGGGAACGCTTCGCGGTTGGCGGTTGTTGCCGAAGCCGTCATCATCGCCGAGGAGTTGGTGGTGAACAACAGGCTCCCGGCGTCCATCAGTTCATTAATGATGGTGGCTGCCTTGGCGGCATTGTACTCATTATCACGCCATATAACCTCAATCTCGTAGCCGGCAACACCACCCAGCTCCTCGTTGATATACTTCATACAATCCAACTTGGCGTTGCCCATCGGGCGCCCCTTTTCAGCAGCGACGCCGGTGTAGCAGATACTGAAGCCTACCTTGACCTTGTTGCCGGAATCACAGCCTGCACCGAGTAGCGGTATCGAGGTTAACATTAATGCCAGACAAACAAGACCGGTTACCTTTAGTAATTTTTTCAAGTTCATTTATAATTCTCCTTCCATTATTTTAATCCATAAAGTTGTTGAGCTCACATTATGTTGTCCTCCTTTGTTGAACTAGTATGAGAAAGGCCAGAGGCGATAAGAAGCCTTAAATAGCTGCCATCGGTGTGCCAGTCCCCTGGGTTGCAGTATCAAAAACAGGATAATAACCAGCCCGAAGACCATAGGGCCGATGCCGGTGGTAAAACCAGCCGGCAGGTCGAATGTGCTTTCCAGGGTGGGAGCGATAAATGATATCCCCTTTTCCAGCAGGCGGATGAAAATTACACCGAATATGGGGCCGATGGTGGTGCCCAGACCGCCGATGATTAATATACCTATATACAGAATGGAGTCTGTTATACGAAAGTTCTCGGCACTCAAAAAGCCAATCCAGTGTGCCAGCAGTGAGCCGGCAATTCCCGCCAGGAAACAGCCGATAAAGAAAGCGAGGAGCTTATAACGGAAGAGGTTGATGCCCATTACCTCGGCGGCTAGGTCATTGTCCCTGACGGCGACAAAGGCTCTGCCCACCTTTGTTCTAGCCAGGTTCTTGGCAAAGAAAATCACCAGAATAGTAATACCTATAATCAGGTAGAACTGGCTTCCCTGGCTGATAAAGGTGATACCGGCGATTTCCGCCGGCGGCACGGGTATTCCATTGAAGCCGCCGGTGACGCTCGTCCAGTGGTTGATAACCCAGATGATGATAATCTGGGCGGCGATGGTGCTTATCGCCAGATAAAAGCCCTTGACCCTTACCGATGGAATACCGAAAATCATACCGACAAAACCAGCAAGCAGACCGGCGGAGATTAAGCCGACCAGGAAAGGCATTTCAAAGCGGTTGGTCAGCACTGCCGAGGTGTAGGCGCCGACGGCGATGAATCCGGCGTGCCCGATTGATAACTGCCCGCAGTATCCGGTGAGGATATTCAAACCGGTGGCGGCGATTATAGTAATACCTATCAGGTTGGCTACACTCAGCCAGTGATTGCCCAGGTAGAGGGGTGAGGTGAATATAAGGACGAGCAACAGCAACAGCAACGCCCAGTGGGCCTTGGTGCGAAATATAGCCATATCCTTGGCGTAAGAAAAGTTACGAACACCAGACGGTAGATCCAATTTGTTATATCCTCTCTATGCGTTCTTCTCCGAATAACCCGTAGGGCTTGATGAACATGACGATTATAATAATTATGAACGGGATGACGTCCTTGACGCCAGGCCAGGTCAGTGGCGTCAGATAGCCGTCGCCGACATTCTCTGCCAGACCGATTATCGGCCCGGCAATCATAGCGCCGAGGAAGGAATTGAGACCGCCGAGTATCACAACCGAGAAAGCCTTGAGCCCGGTGTGCACCAGCCCGTAGGTGATACCGCCGATGCTTGACATAAGAATACCGCCTATGGCGGCTAATACGCAGGCGAACATCCAGGAACGGGAAAATATCTTGGTTACCGGGATGCCACAAGCCTGTACTGCCAGCTGGTCGTCGGCGGTGGCTCTCATGGCAATACCCATCCTGCTGTATTTGAAGTAGAGGGACAAGAGAATAAACAGGGCAAGAGAGATAGCCGCCGCCAGCAGGTATTCCATTGAGACGACTGCCGTTCCAATATGGATAACCTGTTGGGGTAGGACATGGGGCAGGGCGGCTACACTTTTAGGCCAGATGAAACTCACCAGTCCCTCCAGGAAAAAGGCTAACCCCAACGTAACCGTTATTAGAGACAGGATGGGCTGGGCGATAAGCGGCCGCAGGATAAATCTCTCGATTATCCAGCCTAGCGCCAGGGCGAAGACGACGACCATTATCAAGCCGAGCCAGGTGGGCAGCCCCACCTGAGCCAGCATGCTATAAGCGAACCAGGAAGAAATCAGTACCATTTGCCCCAGAGCCAGGTTGGCGACGCCGCTGGACTTCCAGACCAGGACAAAGCCCAGGGCAATCAGGGAGTAGACCATACCTACGGTTAAACCGGTGATGACAAATTGGAGCAGTTCATTCATTATTGCTATTCCCCTCCGTAACCGTCCTCACCTTGATGCTGGTGGTCACCACGCCCTTTCTACCGTCGCGGTAGGTTACCGGAGCCTCCACCTTTACATCGCTTCCTTCTCTATACATAGCCTCTATCAGCTCTTTATAGCGTTCTTCTATAAACTCGCGGCGCAGTTTCCTGGTACGGGTAAGCTCGGCTTCATCAGGGTCGAATTCCTTGTGCAGGAGCACGAATTTCCTAACCCTTGAAGATTCCGGCAGGTAGCTGTTCACCCTCAGCAGGTCTTTATGCACCAGGTCGGCGACCTCCTTTTTCTGGGACAGGTCGACAAAGGTGGTATAGGCCATATGATTACGTTCAGCCCACTTGCCCACCATGGCGAAATCCATGTTGACTATAGCCGAGACGAAGTCTTTATCCTTACCCCCGATGACCATGGCGTCTTTTATATAGGGGCTGAACCTCAGTCTGCCTTCAATGTACTGCGGGGCGTATTTGATACCTGAGCTCAGTTCCCCCATGTGTTCCAGGCGGTCCATAAATATCAGGTGGCCGTCGCCGTCTATGTTTACTGCATCGCTGGTGTGGCACCAGCCGTCGACCAGGATCCCTTTTGTCTTGTCTTCATCTTTGTGATAACCGCTGAACATGCAATCGCTTCTTACCAGCAGCTCGCCTTCGTCGGTTATCCTGACCTCGGTGCCCATCGCCGGCCGACCGACGCTTTCGAACCTTATCTCTCCCTTGCCGTGAGACGAGATGTAGCCGGCTTCGGTGCTGGCGTAGTTCTGTCTCAATTCTATGCCAATGGCGTGAATCAGCCGGAAGGTGTCCAGGCTGAGCACCGAGCTGCCGGTGACGGCAAATCTTACCCGGCTCAGACCCAGCCTGTCTTTCAGTGGCCTGAATAACAGCAGGTGGGCTATGCCGTAGAGAGTCCGCCACAGCAGGTTCGGTCTTTTATTCTCAAGCTTCATATCTGCCATTTTATAGCCCAGGGGCATGAACAGGTTATAGATGAAGCGCTTAAGGGGGTGGGCGTCAATCATTCTTATCTGGATATCGCTGACGATACTTTCCCACTGCCTGGGTCCATATATGACGAAGTTGGGACCTACCTCACGGGTGTCTTCGGCGATGGTTTCCGGCTCTTCGGGGAAGTTGAGCCTGGCGCCGGTGAGCAGATGGGGAATGGTGGCAAAAAAACTGTCTCCCACCCAGGCTGCCGGGAAGTTGGACATCAAATCGTCTTCTTCACTCAGCGGGAAGCGGTCGATGAAAGCCCGTGCCGTTTTTATCAGGGAGCGGTGGCTGAGGCAAGCCCCCTTGGGCAAACCGGTAGTCCCCGATGTATAGTAGATGAAGGCGGTGTCATCGGCTTTGGTATCGTTTATATACTGCTCGAACCGGTCGGGGTGTGCCTTCCCGTATTCCCGTCCCAGCTTCATTACCTCGGTGAAGGAAATCAAGATAGGGTCGTCATAGTGTTTCAATCCCTTGGGGTCCCAGTAGATGACTTTCTTAAGCTGGGGCAGGTTGTCTCTTATCTCGAGGAACTTGTCGGTCTGTTCCTGGTCGTTGACGATAGCGAAGCTGGCGTTGGAGTGCTTGGCGATATGCTCCACCTCCGATGGAATGGAGTCAACGAATACGCCGGTGGCGATGCCGCCGATGGCTTGAACGGCGAACTCCCCCCAGAACCATTCAGGTTCGTTATCCCCGATGATACAGGCAACATCACCCGGCTTCAGCCCGAGGCTGACCAGCCCCAGCGAGAAATACTTAACGTTATCATAGTATTCTGTCCAGCTATATCTCTGCCAGATGCCGAACTTCTTCATACAGGTGGCCGCCTGGGTGCCCCACTGCTGGCGGTTGCGCATAACCAGTTTGGGTATGGTATCCCATACTTCAACCGGTGGGCCGGCTTCTGCTACCTGCTGTAAATCTGGCATATTAATCAAAACACTCTATAAAATATAAAGCCTCCCGCTGGGGAGGCACTATACTGACCGGTTCAGTTGGTACTTGGACGACTACTATCTAAAATCCTCCCGAGCGCAACTATATGCGCCCGATAAATGTGAAGTCAATCTTCTCCTGTGTAGAAAAGTAAATAAACATTTTATAGAGGGATGTTATCATAGTGAAAATAGGTATGTCAACTACTCGGAGCCAGTGAGCCTGCCCTGATCCCTTCTCTCCCTTAGTGCTCGATCCCCTTACGGGAGGAAATACCCTGTTGATAATAATGCTTAACCTCCACTATCTCCGACACTAGGTCGGCAGCAGCAATAAGCTCCGGCGGGGCATAACGGCCTGTAAGAACCAGCTCTACGGTTTCTGGCTTACTGGATATTATCTCCATCATCTCTGCCAGGGACACCAGATGGAAGTAGTGGGCGGTGATGATTTCGTCGAGGATAACGACATCATAACTGCCTGAGAGCATTGACTCACGGGCTATGACCAACCCTTTGCGGGACAAACGCAGGTCTTCTATCGGCGGTGGGTTCTGGACGTGAATAAAGGTGTCTTTGCCGTATTGCTCTATGGTTATATGAGGGGAGGCTGTTTTCGCTGCCTCCAGCTCGCCATAGTGTTGCCCCTTCATAAACTGGCCTATGTATGTTTTAAGCCCCCGCCCCATAGCACGAAAGGCTAAGCCCAGAGCCGCCGTGCTCTTGCCCTTGCCGTTTCCGGTGTAAATCTGGACGTATCCCTTCGCCAGCCGGCAGGATTTAGCCTTTTGCCTGATTATCTGCTGTTTGGTGTCTGACATTAAAAAACCCCAGCCTTTCTATGTGATGGCTGGGGGCAAGACCGGAAATGCTTATTACTCCCGAACCCGGAGGAGTTTTAAGCTCCAGCATTACGAGGTAGGTCTCCCGGCTCCCAGATTCTCCTATTTACGGTTCCTTCCCGGGATTTTTTATCAAATCCCAGTGGATAGCTACCGCTTTCGTCCCTGGTTACGGTTGCAGGGGCAGCAACGGACTTTAACCGTCTTCCCTGTTATGCTTGCAAAGCACCCCGAACGCCATCATCTCTATTAAATTGTGATTATATGGTTGGATTATACCACAATATATTGTGTTGTCAAGACCCACTTATACCATATAATGATATATGAGTTCTATATTGCCGTTACTGGCTGAGGGGAATAGTAATGCCGCTAGCCTTGGCGATGAGCCTGCCTTCCTGGTTGGTGATGGTGACCTCGGAAAAGCCGGCACGCTTGCCGCTTTTTACCACCCGGCACTCGGCGGTAAGCTCGTCGCCGGCACGGGCGCTGGCGATAAAATAGGTGTTGAACTGCGAGGCGACGCTGGGATAGGCCAGGGAGTTGGAAGCGTAGCCGAATGCCTGATCGGCCAGAGCCATAATGATACCGCCGAAGGTCAGGCCGTGGAAGTTCTGGTAGTCCTCCGTCAGCTTCATGGTCACTTTAGCATAGCCCGCCGATAGCTCGGCAAGCTCCATTTTCAGAAAGGAGGCGATAGGCTCATCCCTGGCTTGGGCTTGCAGCCAGGACACGTTATCGGTCGCTTTATCCTTCTCGTTTGCCATAAGCAGACCCCGTTTCCGTGTTGAGTATATTTTCTATCTCTCTTCTTCCCTGTTCAAAAGCGGTGGTATTAAGCTCGACCACCCTTGCCGGCAGGCGTTTGGCAATGCAGTCCCGCCAGATGTCTTCCTCGAACGGTATAAATATTGACAGGCAACCGAGCATCAGAATATTAAGCGTTTTAATATTGCCCAGTTCTTCCGCCAGGTCGGCGCCGTTTATCAGGTATATTTTATCCGTCTGTTGTTTCAGAATGTCGGTTATCTCCTCATCACCGGGGTAACGTTCTTTACCCAGGCTTACCGAGGGTGGCGGAACCGAGTGATTGTTGATAATGGCGATGCCGTCGGGTCGGAGGTAGTGGCTCCATCGTGCCGACTCCAGCTTTTCAAAGGCGAGTATAATATCTGCTTCACCCATCTTGACCAGGGGAGACCGAACCTTGGGAGCCAGGCGTATGTGGCTGACGACGCTGCCGCCGCGCTGTGCCATGCCCAGTGAGTCCGTCTTCTTGACATCGAAGCCGGCGGCTAAAGCCGTCTCAGCCACTATATCGCTGGCGGCAATGATACCCTGGCCACCGATACCGGTTATCAGCAGGTTGAGCCTATCCATCCTTTTTCTCACCCTTATTTACGGATGTCACTATCGCCTTGCGGGGGCATATCTGCTGGCAGATTGTGCAGGCGTCTCCGACGCATAGTGAAGTGTCGATGTAAACCCGCTCCTTTTCTTTACGGATGGCGGGACAGCCGATTAGCAGGCACAAACCACACATATTGCAGAGGTCGCTGTCGATGGCTCTGGGGTTGGAGCGCCCGGATAAACGCACCGCGCAGGCGCCGCGAACGATAATAACCGAAAGCTCGGGGCTATCGAGCGAGCTTTTTACGCTGGCTCTTATGGCTTTGATATTGAAGGCATCGACCATTTTGACATCGTTGATGCCGATACCACGTGCTACTTGCGCCAGGTCGACGGCAGTAGTCTCCTGCCCCTGTGCCGTAATACCGGTGCCGGGGTGCTCCTGCTGACCGGTCATGGCAGTAGTGCGGTTGTCCAGTATGATAATCGTTATCCGCCCCTTGTTGTATACGGCATTGACCAGCCCGGTGATACCGGAGTGCAGGAAGGTGGAATCGCCGATGACGGCGACTATCTTTTCGGCGACGCCGGCTTTCTCCATCCCCAGTGCCTGACCGATGCCGGCACCCATACAGGAGCAGGTGTCCATAGCCGACAGCGGCGGGTGGGCGCCCAGCGTGTAACAGCCTATATCGCCGGCGATAATCAATTTCGGTTCCCTGGCTGGCTTGCCGGGTAGACTGGAGCGCTGCCCCAGGCTGGAAAGGACGAAGAAGATGCCGCTATGGGGGCAGCCCGGGCACAGCAGGGGCGGGCGGCTGGGCAGGTTGAGTGCCCTGTATTCTGGTTTTTGTTTTAAGCTGCCTGTTAGCAGGCCGGCTTTACGGCTGGCTTGCTCGATGATGTCGGGATTGAGCTCGCCTGTGATGGGAAAAAGCTCTTTGCCCGTTACCTTTATCCCCATCGCCCGGATGCTGTCCTCGAGAAACGGGTCGAGCTCCTCGATGACAACCAACCGCTCTACTTGTTCGGCGAAGCGGCGGATCAGGTCCCGGGGCAGGGGATAGGTCAGGGCCAGCTTGAGGAACGACGCCTCGGGGAAGACCTCGCGGGCATACTGGTAGGCGACTCCGCTGGAGACTATGCCCAGCCGGCGCTCCCCCGGGATTATCTGATTGAGTGGAAAGGTCTCGGCATAAGCGGCGAGCCTGCTCAGGCGCTCTTCCATAAGTGGATGCCTGAGACGGGCGTGAGCCGGCAGCATGACATACTTAGTCGGGTTGTAGCAGAAGCCCGGTTGCTTTGATGGCGTTTTGCGATTGCCGGTAGCCTTTACCACAGACTTGGAGTGGGAGATACGCGTTGTGGTGCGCACCAGTACCGGAGTATCGAATTCTTCACTGATGTTGAAGGCATAAGCCATTATTTCATAGGCTTCCTGGCTGTCGCCCGGTTCCAGCATGGGCACCTTGGCCAGACGGGCATAGTGGCGGTTGTCCTGCTCATTCTGGGAGCTGTGCATCCCGGGGTCGTCGGCTGAGATGACGACAAGACCGCCATTGACTCCGGTTGTCGCCGCTGCCATAAATGGGTCGCTGGCAACATTCAGCCCGACGTGTTTCATAGAAACCAGCGAGCGCACCCCGGCACAGGAGGCGCCCAGCCCCACTTCCATGGCGACCTTTTCATTGGTCGACCACTCGGCGTAGATGCCATCGAAGCGTGCCAGGTTTTCCAGTATCTCGGTGCTCGGCGTCCCGGGATAGGCGGCGGCTACCATGACGCCGGCATGGTATGCCCCCAGGGCTATAGCCTCGTTTCCGGAGAGCAGTTTTATCATATTCGCAATATTATATCACAATTACCAGGCTCTCCAGCTACCTTGTAAGCCGATACGATGGCTATGATACTTTCTGGATGCTGCCCATAACCGCTACTCATCTTCCCACCTGAAGAGCTTCTTCTTGCTCCTCAGCCTTTCAATGCCGCAGCTGAAACAGATTCCATTGTGGCAGCAGATGGCTTCTCCGCATTCCGGGCACCGCCACTTTTCATTTTCTCTTGTCAGAAGTGCTTCAATGCCGTTCTGTTTGATATATTCCAGGTTGTCTATCAGGCTCATCCTGTATAATGTTTGGTAGCGTTTATCTACGTGTTTCAGGTTATCACACGGACAATCCGGGCACTGGTAGCAGTATTCCACCTTTCCGTCCATAAGCAGGCTGCACCTTTTCTTGAGAAAGGCGCACTTTTTATCTCTGGGGCGGCAACCGGCACAGTATGGAATACCGATTCCTTTGCCTTTTGTATCGTTTAGATAGGCAAGGTAGCTACTGCAAACGTTACAGTTCATACCGCAGGGGGCAATCAATTCCTCTTTCATATTATCCATCAGATACCACCTATGACTATAACAAGGCAGATAATGGCACCCATTATATAAATGATATACTAATGATAACCGTAAATCCAACCCGCTATATTTAAATAGGCTAACCTTTTACCCCTTGTTTCGTTATATCTGGTGTAGAGCTAAATTAAGATAGTCATAATAAGAGGTGGGTCATGATTCCAAAAAAGTTTAATATATTAGCCCTTGTTCTCATCGCGGCGCTCCTGGTCACGATGATACCCGGTTGCAGTCCTGTTTTTGCCGCCGAAAGCTATATGGCGGTAATACCCAAGGTATTGCACAGCGGTCAGACCGAGGAGCTATCGCTGGCTCTGTTTGAAGGCGATAGGCTGGTTTCAGGCGATGTCGAGGTCACCCTGCTGTCGGAGGGGAAAGAAATACTGAGTGTGAAAAAGAGCATCGACGGCAAGGGAACGATAAGCCTGGATATACCCGATATCGAGGACGGCGATTACGAGATTGTGGTCAAAGGCGCCGGTTTTGAAAACAAGGCTACGGTTAAAGTCGAGAAAAGCTTTCTCACCTTTCTGGAAACGGACAAGCCCATCTACAAACCGGGGCAGACTATCTATATGAGGTTGTATACCCTGAACAACGAGCTTCGTCCGGTAGAGGAATCGGTAACCGTAGAGATTCTGGATGCCAAGGGCATAAAAATCTTCCGCAGTGAGATAACCACAGATGACTATGGTATGGCTAGCCTGGAGCTGCCGTTATCCCGGGAGCCCAACCTGGGTGTGTGGAAGATAACCGCCGAAACTGAAAATAGCAAGGCACAGCTTGACGTCCGAGTGGAGGAATACGTCCTGCCCAAGTACGAGATAAACGTTGATTTGCCGCGGATGTGGTTCCTGGCGAATGAAACCATCACCGGCAATGTATCCGCTGAATACAGCTTTGGCAAGCCGGTTATGGGTGAACTGGAGATAATAGCTTCCAGATACGTCGGGGAGTGGGAGGAATATGCCACAT
>DAOUSH010000074.1 GCA_030627335.1 Dehalococcoidia bacterium
CTGACCGGAGGGCTTACCGGGAAGGCGGGTCGGGTGATTGCCGTCGAGCTGGACGACAGGCTGGCTGATATACTAAAGCAGAGGCTGGCTTCGGCGGGGAATGTAACCGTCGTCAATGGGGATATACTCAAGCTCGAGCCGTCGGCTTTGGTGGGGGATGAGCCTGTAGAATACAAGGTGGTCGCCAACCTGCCTTACTATATTACCTCGGCGGTAATCCGCCATTTTCTCGAGGCTTCACTCAAACCCCGTCTGATGGTGGTTATGGTGCAAAAGGAGGTAGCAGAGGCTATCGTGGCTGAACCGGGTCGGATGAGCCTGCTGAGTGTCAGCGTCCAGTTCTACGGCAAGCCGGAGATAGTGGGCTATGCGCCTGCCTGCTGCTTCTATCCGGCGCCGGAGGTTGATTCGGCTATTCTGAGGATTAACGTATATTCTCGGCCGACAGTGGCGGTTGACGACCGGGATGGCTTTTTCCGGCTGGTGCGGGCTGGTTTCACTGCCTCCCGCAAGCAACTGCCTAATTCGCTGGCTCTGGGGCTGGGGCTGCCTAAGGCTGAGGTGATACCTTTACTGGAGACAGCGGGTATAATGTGCCAGCGCAGGGCTGAGACCCTAACCCTTGAAGAGTGGCAACGGCTGTGGCAGATATTAAGGGAGAGACAGAAATGTTAACGGTTTTGGCTCCGGCTAAGCTGAATCTGACCCTTGAAGTTCTATCCAAACGCAGTGACGGTTTTCACGAAATCCGCACCGTTATCCAGACGATAAAGCTCTGCGACCGGCTCGACCTCCAGCCGGGCAAGAAGATGGTCTTCAGGTGTTACGATGCCGGCTGGCTGTCGGCGGAGAGCCTGGTGCCCAGAGCCGCCGCTTTGCTTAAGGAGACCTCGGGCTGCGCCGGTGGGGCAACTGTAGAGCTGTCCAAGAAAATCCCGCTGTTATCGGGTCTGGGCGGCGATTCCAGTGATGCCGCCGCTGTTCTTATCGGGCTTAACAGGCTCTGGGGGCTGGCGTATTCGTCGGGAGAACTGGCACGGTTAGCTTCGCAACTGGGCTCGGATGTCGCCTTTTTCCTCTTCGGCGGTACGGCGCTGATCCAGGGCAGAGGGGAGGTGGTGAGCCCGCTGCCGCCTTTGCCCGAAATGTGGGCTGTCCTGCTGATGCCGGATGTCCCACGCTCCGCCGGCAAGACGGGGCGTCTGTACGCCAGTCTGAAGAGAGAACACTATAGCAGCGGGCAGGCAACGGAAGAGCTGGTGGCACTGCTGACCAGGGGGGGCGATGTGGCTCCGGATAACCTGCTTAATGCCTTTGATAGGGTCGCTTATGATATCTTCGAGGGGCTCGATAGCTACCGGGAGCGTTTTTTGGAGGCCGGGGCTGGCAGTGTCCATCTGGCCGGCTCGGGCCCGGCACTGTTCACCCTGGTCAAGAACAGGGCTCAGGCTGAGAAGGTATATGCCAATCTCAAGGGGCGGGGGCTGGAAGCCTATCTGGCGGAGACGATGGCGGCTACCGACCGCCTGGAATAGATAACAGAGTTAAGAAATGATAACAGAGTCGGTGGTGGCAGTTATTTCAGGCTATTTGCTGGGCTCTATCCCCTTTGCCTATATAGCCGGTCGCCTGCTGAAAGGGGTGGATATACGCCGGGTGGGTGGTGGCAATGTCGGTGGCACCAACGTTATGCGGGAGGTGGGCACGGCCGCCGGCATCGGCGTCCTTGCCGCCGATATAGGCAAGGGCACCCTGGCGGTGCTTATTGCCCAGTGGCTCGGCGTTCCCCAGGTAATCGTCTTTGTTACCGGTCTGGCGGTGGTGGTGGGGCATAGCTGGCCCATATTCCTCGAGTTCAGCGGTGGCAAGGGTGGGGCGACCACCGTCGGCGTTTTCTTCGCCCTGGCGCCCATGCCGTGTGCCATTAGCTTTGGCATAATGCTGTTAGTCGCCTTCATTACCAGCAATCTCAGGCTGGCGATGGGCATCGGCATCGCCTTTCTGCCCCTTATTCTCTGGGGGTTTGGTGGGGAGGTCAACCTCATAATCTACTCGGTTGCTTTACCGTTGTTTACCGGACTGCGTGCCCTGCCGGCGGTGATAAAGAGCCTTAGAAACCCGGAAGAGAAGAAGAACTTTATTTTCGATAAAGAGCACAAGCCGTGGCAGAGGAAAAAATAATAGTAAGCCGTATTATCCCGGCTTAACCAGCCCCTCCTCGTCCTGCCTAGTTTTAATCCTGCCATCCAGCCGTGCGTCAAATAGCCGGTTAAGTATTTCCTTGATGCGGGGTCCCTGGGGAACTCCCATCTTCATCAGGTCGTTGCCGGTGAGTATCGGCTTGATTGTGCGTAGCTTGTCCAGATATAACCGAAGGTGCTGGCGGGCTATCGGTAAGTCGCTGGCGATGAGGTTGGCGGTTAACGATTGCGTTGAATAGCCTTCGAGCAGGTGATAGACGGCACTTGGCTTTATTTTGGAATCAGCCAGTTGCAATATCTTGTCTTTGATGCCGGCGGTATCCTGCAGGGTTTTAGTAAGCGCCCCGGGTAATCTAAGGTACGAAATAAGTTTATCCCTTTGCTCACTATTCAGATTATAGGTCAATAACGCCAGATATAGGCCTGCCGGGGGGCGGCTGGGTGAGCTTGCCTCTCGCGCTGGCTGGAACTTCTTCGCCAGCCAGCCGTTGCCTTTCAGTGCCGGCTCTAGTTTTGCCAGGACGCCCAGTTCATCGGCGCGGCGGAGAACCTTCTCCGGGAACTCCTCATTGAGGATACACTCAATCTCATAGCGGATGCGGTCGCCGCTTATGGTATCCAGCATGGGTATGTCCCGCTTCAGCAGGCGGAGGGTTTCCGGCTCTAGCTGAAAATCCAGTCGCTGCTCGTAGCGGAGACCGCGCCAGATACGCGTAGAATCGTCAATGAAGCTCTTTTGGTGCAGGAAGTGTATCATTCTACCCCCTAGGTCTTTTTGACCGCCGTACGGGTCAATCAGGCGTCCGTAGCCTCCGGGGTTGAGACCGATAGCCATAGCATTGATGGTGAAGTCGCGGCGGCAGAGGTCGTCGCTCAGGGAACCGGGCTTTACCGTGGGCAGGGCACCGGGGCGGGCGTAGCTTTCCTTGCGGGCGGAAGCCAGGTCGATGCTCCACCCGTGCCAGTTAATCTTGGCGGTGTTGAAGCGCTTATGGATGGTGATTTTTCCGGCTTCGTCGTCCGATAACTCACGGGCGAGGGCTATGGCGTCGCCCTCCACTACCAGGTCGATGTCGAGGTTGGTCTTGTCCAGCAGCAGGTCACGCACGACACCGCCGACAAGATATAGTCTCTCCCCTTTGCTATCAGCCAGCCTGCCGGCATGCTGTATAAAAGCGACCAGCTCGCCGGGCAGTCGCTTATCTATTTTCCGGGTGAGGTTATCGCTTTTAGCCATTATTTTATCCGGCTTTAGGAGTAATCCGCATTATAGCACAGGTTCCGGCTATATTGGTTAGGTTCGTTTTTGGTTGAATTATGATATAATGCTATCAAATGGGTATTCTCCTACAATTATTTACAACCATTCTAGTCGGTATTCCGTGGACTATGTTTTATAGTATATTACTAGATTGGGCTAATAATCCTATAACTGATATTGTATTTTCAATCTTTTACCTTCTTGGTATTGCTGGTATCTTTACTAGTTCTACTACTTTGCTTAAGTCGTGATAAGTATTTGACTATATAAAATGTATTCCCGATGCCTAATACCAATGACACCATAATTAGAAATA
>DAOUSH010000035.1 GCA_030627335.1 Dehalococcoidia bacterium
ATCATCATTCCCTGGTCGCCGGCACCGACCTTGTCCAGGTCGTCGGTAGCCTGGCTTGTTTTGGCTTCTGCCGACTTGCTTACTCCCATATCTATATCGGCAGACTGCTCGGTGATGGAAACCATCACCCCGCAAGCCTGACAATCGAAACCGTATTCGGGCGTGGTGTAACCTATATCACGCACCGTATCCCGTACGATGTGTGGAATATCGACATAGCACTTGGTACTGATCTCTCCCAGGACCATCACCAGCCCGGTGGTGGTGGCTACTTCGCAGGCTACCCTGCCATAGGGGTCTTGTTTGAGAATGGCATCCAGGATGGCATCCGATATCTGGTCGCACATCTTGTCCGGGTGGCCCTCGGTAACCGACTCCGAAGTAATCAAATAGTTGGGTGAGCTTTCAAAACTGTTACTCATAAATGCTCCTTTCTATGTTCCCTCTTCCCAGCTGGTCAGGTATTTCTCCTGTTCCGCTGTAAGGTTATCTATCTTAACGCCCATAGACTCCAGCTTCAGGCGGGCGACCTGTTTATCGACGACCTGCGGCACGCCATAGACTTTGGCTTCCAGCTTGCCCCGGTTCTTTACCATATACTCCAGGCACAGTGCCTGATTGGCAAAGCTCATATCCATAACGCTTGCCGGGTGGCCTTCGGCAGCCGTCAGGTTGATTAGCCTGCCCTCGCCCAGGAGATAGAGGTGGCGTCCATCAATTAAGGTGTATTCATCAACAAAGGGGCGTATTCGCCGCTTGCTCTTAGCCAGCTTTTCCAGAGCCGGGATGTCTATTTCTACATTAAAGTGCCCGCTGTTGGCCAGGATAGCCCCGTCCTTCATCGCTTCTATGTGTTCTCTGCCGATAACATGCTTATCACCGGTAACGGTAATGAAGATGTCGCCAATCCGAGCCGCTTCAGCCACCGGCATCACCCGGAATCCGTCCATAACCGCCTCCAGCGCCCGTAGAGGCTCTACTTCAATGACAATGATCTGTGAGCCTAAGCCCTTGGCTCTCATGGCTACACCGCGCCCACACCAGCCATACCCGCCGACGACCACCTTCTTACCCGCCCACAGGATATTGGTCGCCCTGGTTATGCCGTCGATGGTGCTCTGCCCGGTGCCGTAGCGGTTGTCGAACAGGTGCTTGGTCTGGGCATCGTTGACGGCAATCAAGGGATATTTGAGCTTGCCGTCCCTTTCCAGACTGCGCAACCTGATAACGCCGGTGGTGGTCTCTTCGGTGCCACCGATGACATCTTTAATTAATTCGCTCCGCCTGGTGTGGAGTGTTGCCACCAGGTCGGCGCCATCATCAACGGTAAGCTGTGGCTTGTAGTCCAGGGCAGCGCTTATGTGTTTATAGTAGGTTACCTCGTCCTCCCCATTGATGGCATGGGTCGGGATGCCGTATTCCACCAGAGCGGCAGCGGCAGCATCCTGCGTGGAGAGCGGGTTGGAAGCGCACAGTATGGTATCAGCCCCGCCTGCCTTAAGGGTAAGAGCCAGGTTGGCTGTCTCCGTGGTGATATGGAGGCAGGCTGAGATGCGGATTCCATCAAGCGGCCTCTCGGCAGCAAACCGCTGGCTGATTAGCTTCAATACCGGCATCTCCCGGCCAGCCCACTCAATCCGCTTCCTGCCGTCATCGGCTAATGACATGTCTTTAACATCATAATTATCAATCATTATCTACTCCCACGTTAACTGTATTTAAAACCTGCCGCACTATTCTGTTAACCGACTGTGAATTATCTATTATAACACGGCTTCGGGGCGGCACTTCCGCCACCGGCTCGAATTTCTCTTTTTGAACCTGATATATCTCCCAGCGTCCGTCCGACACCGAGCACTGCTCTATGCTATTTCTTTTCTATACCAATAATATACCAATCTTCGGGTAGATCACACTGGGTATCGACTATCAGGTGGATAATATTAAGGTTTGGATACAAGCCCTTCAGGTCATTCAGGTCTACTGGTTCGAACCTCTCTTTATTGTTGAGGTAGGCTTGTTCAGTAAGTGCGTTTGATTCATAGCTCTCTTTAGTCCGCTTCAGTATCCGCCTGATGGAAACTTTCTGTGGACAGTCCGT
This sequence comes from Dehalococcoidia bacterium, assembly GCA_030627335.1. Lineage (GTDB taxonomy): Bacteria > Chloroflexota > Dehalococcoidia > Dehalococcoidales > W693 > W693. Next base: position 2,102 of record DAOUSH010000035.1, read on the forward strand.
CTGCAGGATAACGAATGTCCGGTTACGTTTAGCGGCTATGGCAGCGGCACGTTTCCTTAATGACTGGGTAACGAAGGTGGCATCCAGTATCACACCATCGTTCTTGTTTAAAATCTCATTCGCCTGCCGGAACATCTCCTCATAGACCATCGTCCGCTTATCCATATTTGACGCCACCTTTTCGTCAAATATATCCTCGTTTTTCACTACCTCTAGTCTAATCAGGTCAGTCCGAAGCAATGGATAGCCCTTAATCTTAGATACTTCCTCGGTTGTCTCCGTTTTCCAGGTACCGGGAAGACCACAGGCGATAAGCAAAAAACCAGCTCCCAGCTCGGTCTCTATGAATTTTCTAAACGGTTCTTTCATTCCCATCGTCTCCATTTATTTGCTGTTAGAGGAGTTCATCCAGGCCCACATTTTTGATTTTTCTGCCAATAATTGCTATATAGTTAAGCTCTTTACCTGATAGTGAAAGCCTATGACAGTAGCGTTTTTTGCGGAGTATGGCAAGGTTATCTTCACAGATGCCTGCGATAATATCTTTGTAACCCGTGTCATCGTTGTTGGAGAGGAATCTGTCCTTGATGTTGAAGGCGATCCAGCCGTCATTCTGTATCAGGTTAAACGCATTCAGGAATGCCTTGGGGGGTATGTCATCGAAGCCTAAGGCGGCGACGGATATGAGGGTATTAAAATCATACTGCTTTAACTTTTCAATATCTTTATCATCGGGGTCATCCAAATCCATCACATAATATTTGTCATAAATCCCGGTGCGGTCTCTCTCAGTTGCCTCTTTGGCTTCGCTTAGAATGTCGACGCCGACTACTAAATCGCCCCCTCTTTTCGCAATCTCCTCTCCGACCATGCCATTGCCGGCGCCGAAGTCAAGAGCTCGACAGTCTGTCATATCGCCTCTTGCCTCCTCCAATAAATCACACACTACCCTGTGGGAATTGCACTTCAAGCGCTGGCAGAAGACCTGCTCGTATAATCCGGGGATTTTGTAGATGTCGTCGTAGTCATGGAGTCTTATTTTCTCTTGCCTGTTGCCCCTTTTGACTATTATCCATTCCTCATCTTGATCTGGCTGGTGGCCTAACTCTGGAATCACAATCTCATAATTGAAAATGCAATATTACTCCTCAATCCTAAATGTTAACTCCGCTGTGGGGTTAATTATTTTGGGGTATGGTGTAGAGGCAGGTATTTGTCTGAGTCTGCCTTATCTAACGCATCGTATATATTATAACATTATATATACGACTCCGCAAGCTCAAAGTAGCCCCTGGCGTTGGCTAGGCTCTCTGTCCTTTCCTCATCTGAAATATAGGGGTCGTCCAGCTTAAAGCAAGCCACCTTACCCCGCACGTAGGCGCGGTAGCACTTGTAGAAGTTGAGCAGTTTTTTCAGCCCCCTGTCCCGGCTGAAAGCTATATAGCCATCAACGAAGCTGAGGCTGAGATCGGCTCGCCCGTGGTGGTCTAAATCCATAGCCAGAAAGGCGGTCTCCGAGGCGACATCGCCATATCTGAAGCGGTCGTTGAACTCTATACAATCGTAGATGCAGATGCCGTTATTAAAGCAGATATGGGCTGCGTGCAGGTCACCATGGCAGTCCCTTATATAGCCTTCTTCCACTCTTTTCTGGAACAGGGCAGCGTTATCCCTGATGAATCTGCGGGTATAGTCTCTGATTTTCTGATACTGACGGCGCGAGATAGCCCTGCCGAAGTATTTCTCTGTCTGGCTGAAGTTCTCCTCGGTGTTGTGGACAATGGTCTCCAAGCCGCCGAACTTATTGATGCCCTCGCCGGTCTCCGTCTGCCCGTGGAAAGCCGCCACCTTTTCCGCCAGACGGGCTATCATCTCCGGTGACACCCGGTTTTCAGCCAGCAGGACGTCCATCATAAGCTCCTGTGGCAGGCGACGCATCTTGACGGCATACTCTATAATCTCACCCCTGCCGTTGATGGCATAACAACCCTGATACTCATTTATCGTAACTACTCCAAGGTAGGTATCGGGGCACAGCCTGCGGTTAAGCTCTACCTCCTTCTGGCAGTAGAAGTGACGCTTATCCAGAGTAGTATAGTCGAGATAGCCCAGGTTGACCGGCTTTTTTATCTTGTAGACATAGTCATCAGCCAGAAAAACAAAGGACATCTGGGTCTGCACCAGCTCAACGGTATCTGTCGGGTCAGGATATGCTTTCGGCTCCAGCAACGTCTGCACCGTTTTGGGCAATTCAGACATCAGTTTCACCCCCCTCCAGCTCCTCCAACCACTGCCTCACCCTTGCCAACGCCTGCTGGTTATTGGCTCCGGTGACAGGAGCTACAAAAACCTCGGGCCGGCGTTTAATGGTGTCCGCCCACTTATTCGAGTTAAACATAATGGTTCCTAAAAGCCATTTGTCACTATCGATTATCTCCAGGACGGTCTTCCTGAAGCTGTCTGAGAACAGCTCCATCCTGCCTATTTCATCAACCACTACCAGCTGGCATTGCCGGATTGCCTTTTGCAAAGCTGCAACCCCGACCTTCTCCAGAGCATCGACATCAACCCCGTATTTACCCACCTGGTATTTGCTTTGAATCTTGATGTGCGCCAGTATAGCTTCTTCGCCATCCAGGGTAACCAGCTTGAAGCCCTTTCTTATCCCATGGCTTCGTATTTCTTCGGTATAGAAGCCGCCGGCTTTGCCCTTCATCCCGGCTACTGCCTGCTTGATGAGGCTGGTTTTGCCTGTACCCGGTATTCCGGTCAGTAGATATACCTGTTTCATTATATTTCCGATGCTTACTTCTTGCCGGCCGGCGCGCTCTCAGCCTTCCTCTTCAGCCGGTGCTTGAGCAGGGCTAGCCTTCTTTTCCTGTTCATTAATTACCAGTTTAGCCCAAATTGGCTGCTTTGACCAGAGGGTTATCGCCCGCGAGAAACATACTCGGCAAACCGGGTGAAGGAGCGGTCGAATGTCTTCTCTATATCATCGGGGAAGACGCAGGCGGGCAGCTCGTTAAACTTGAGATGATAGGCAATGCACTCACAGCACTTGCCCTTCCTGGGGCAGGGCTCGTAGGTGCAGTTACACCCGGCTTTGTTGGCTTCAATATTGCATTCCATACTACTTCCTCTTTGTTTAGAAACCCATCCCCCTAACCCCCTTCCCTTCCACAAGGCTTTGCATCATAAGTGCCTTCTGTATCAAAAGTCAGGCTGTTGTATCAAAAGTCTATTGAGGCTTCGGTTTCCTCTCTTTACTTTTTGGCTTAGCTGCCTCTATCTCAGCGGGAGTTAATCCCCATTCAGCCAATCCCCATACTCCCTCGCCAATATGAAGAAATCTTAAAGTTTCGTTTCTTCGTATTTTACGTTTGTTTTCATTATAGAAATCAGCACTTAGAGTTGCCTCGGGAGTTTTCCCTTTGGTCTCAATCATCTTCCTTCCTAGGGCAATGCGAATAATCTCTTTCATATGCAAAGGTTTTTTGTGGTCTTTTAGAATTAGGTAAGCTGCCTCAGTCTTACTATACATTTTTCCCCCTTTTGCTCTGTACATCTAAAAAATTATATCAGTTTCCACCAAATATCGAGTTTGTTCCAGCATTCCTGTTTTTATAGTATTAATAAGACTG
>DAOUSH010000121.1 GCA_030627335.1 Dehalococcoidia bacterium
CCCAGGCTCGATAGACGCCTGCCCTCTTTTCTTACCGTAGAAGAGACAGCGCGCCTGCTCAAAGCCCCGGATTTGAATACACCGCAGGGACTGCGTGACCGTGCGCTTATGGAGCTTACATATGCCGCCGGTTTGAGGGTCAGCGAGTTGGTGAACCTTGACCTGGAACATGTTAACCTTGATACCCGAGAGATACGCGTCTGGGGTAAGGGCTCAAAGGAGCGGATGGTGCTTATGGGCGAACTGGCGGATAGAGCCCTGATAGATTACCTGGAAAACAGCCGGCCTAAATTACTGGGGGGGAAGAGGAAGGTGGTTGCCCTGTTCTTAAACCGCAACGGGGAACGTCTCACCGGACGGTCGGTTCAGAAGTTAATGGGAAAGTATGCCGTAATCGCCGGCATAGAGAAAAAGGTCTATCCTCACCTGTTACGCCATACCTTCGCCACCCACCTCCTTGACGGTGGTGCCGATCTAAGGGTTGTCCAGGAATTACTGGGGCACGCCAATCTGTCTACTACCCAGATATATACCCATGTCACCCAGAGCCGGCTAAAAAAGGCGTATATGGCGGCTCATCCGATGGCGAAAACGGAGGAAGACGAACTTGAAGATAAGTAACCGCCTCGGCAAGCTTCGCCAGAGAATGTCGGAAAAGGAGACCGAGGCTATCCTCATATCTCAGCCGGAGAACAGGCATTACCTCTCCGGTTTCAATGGCTCATCCGGCTTTCTGCTAATCACGCCGGGCTCCGCCATTCTGGCTACCGACTTTCGTTATGTAGAGCAGGCTGAGATGCAATCTCCGGACTATAATATTTTTAAGATAGCGGGTGATATAGAGGGCTGGTTCCCTGACCTCATAGATGGGCTAAGCATAAGAAGGCTGGGATTTGAGTCCGACCACCTAAGCTTCGATATGCATCGCCGCCTGAGCAATATACTGGACGATTCCAGGCTTCAAACCCGGCTTGTCCCCATAACCGGACTGGCCGAACCCATCAGAGCAGTAAAGGAGCCCGAGGAAATCGAGCTTATCACGCAAGCGATTTCTATAAGTGATACCGCCCTGGATAAGGTTGCAGCTACAATCCAGGCTGATATGGGTATGATTGAAGAAGATGTCGCCTGGGAAATAGAGAGGACTTTACGAAATAATGGTAGCCAGACGCTACCCTTTGATGTCATTGTTGCCTCGGGGGCCAATGCCGCCCTGCCCCACGCCAGGCCGTCCCAGCGCGCTATCCAGTCCGGTGAGCCGATTGTTATCGATATCGGCGCCCGGGTTCAGGGATACAGCAGTGACCTGAGCCGCACTATCTGCCTGGGCACTGCGGATGATACCTTCAAAAGAGTATATAAGGTTGTTATGGAAGCCCAGATGGCGGCAATAACCGGCATCACTGAAGGGATGACCGGCGCCCAGGCTGACGGATTTGCCAGGGAGATTATCGAAAGGGCTGGCTATGGCGATAGCTTCGGGCATGGACTGGGTCACGGCTTGGGCCTATCGCCTCACGAGAAACCACACCTCAGCCCGAATTCGGGGGACGCACTCGGTAACGGCATGGTATTTACCATAGAGCCGGGTGTTTACCTTACCGGCTGGGGAGGGGTCAGGATAGAGGACACGGTAATCATGGAAAATGGTAAAATAAGGGTGCTATCACAGGCGCAGAAAATGGAGGTTGGAGTCTAGTATGATAAGCAGTACCGAGTTAAGAAAAGGAATAGTTATCGAATTAAACGATAAGCTGTACCAGGTTATCGATTACAAGCATGTTAAAATGAAAAGAACAGCCCTCGCCCGTCTCAAGCTCCGCGATATCGTCGGCGGTCATACTATTGAGCAGACCTTTCAGTCCGACGATAAGTTCGTCCGGGCACGCCTCGACTACCGCCGTATGCAATATCTATACAATGATGGCGACCTTTACTATTTTATGGATGAAGAAAACTACGAGCAGATGCCATTGAATGGCTCGCAGCTGGGTGATGCCATAAAATATCTGAAGGAAGGGATGTCCCTTGAGATGTCGAGCTACAAGGGTGAGGTAATCGGCGTCGAGATGTCCATCACCGTCGAGCTTAAGGTAACCGAGACCGATCCCGGTTTCAAGGGGGATACCGCTACC
>DAOUSH010000119.1 GCA_030627335.1 Dehalococcoidia bacterium
AGGAATAACTTGAGAAACAATCTTCAAGCTTCAAGCTGGTAAACTGCTCAAAGAAATTACTCTCTTCTAACCTGTTCCAATATGGCCAATCCTCATACTGTGAGGTTACAATAATACTTTTTATCGTCTCCTTGTCCTCAAGCCCGACAAGAACATCAATATAGGTACGGTACCCAAAGCTTCGCCCGTAGAAGGCATAGCCAATATCGTTTCGGCCGTTATTATACAGGGTGTATATCTCCGTATCCTCATCAAAAATGTAAAAATTGGCTTCCGGGAATATTCCCTGGAGCAACTCCAGCGTCTCCTGATCCTGCCTGCCTTCCAGCACCGCCCGGGTGATACTTTCCGAAGCAACAAGCAGTGATACAGCTATAACAATCACCAGGGTAATCAAAAATATCGGATAAAGCCTCTTCATCTGGTCCGCCTTCATCTTTTACCCACTTTAAACCCATATGGTTTCACTGTGGCGTATCTGTCGATAAGCGGGATAAAGGCATTCATAATAAGGATAGAGAAGCAGACCCCTTCCGGCATGCCACCGTAGAGCCTTATCACAACCGTTAATACGCCGGCACCCAGGCCGAAGATGAGCCTGCCCCGGTGGGTGATGGGTGAGGTGACATAGTCTGTGGCCATAAAGAAAGCCCCCAGCATAAGCCCTCCGCTGAGGACGTGAAAGATGGCGTCCTGCCCCAGGGCGAAGCTGAGAAGGGCTACCGTCCCGATGTAGGCTACCGGAGTCCTCCAGTCTATGATACGTGTTGCTATCATCAGGATACCGCCGAGCAGTATCAGAAGGGCCATGGTCTCGCCTATCGAGCCGCTGATATTGCCCAGGAAAAGCTCTTTATAGAGCAGGAGATTATCGGCTTCCCAGACGAAGGCTCCGCTCAGGGGGGAGGCGGAGGTAACGGCGTCAAAGCTGAAGCCCGTCGGCGCTGTCCAGGTCGTCATCTCAATCGGGAAGCTGACCTGTAAGAAAGCCCTGCCCGCCAGGGCCGGGTTGAATATATTGTGTCCCAGGCCGCCGAACACCTCCTTGGCGATGGCGATGGCAAAGAATGAGCCCAGCGCCACCATCCATAAAGGTGTCGTTGGCGGCAGGGTCAGAGCCAGGAGGAGCCCGGTGATAACGGCACTGCCGTCCATGACAAAGGCTCTTCTTCTCAGTTTCTTGGACACATATTCCGTCAGCACCGCCGTGGCTATGCTGACGGCAATGACCAGGAGGGCATTATAGCCGAAGTAGTAGATGCTGGCCGCGGTCGGCAGTAAGAGGACGAGTGCCACGATGTACATTATCCTGGTAGTTGATAGTCCCCTCCAGAGATGTGGAGCGGGAAAGACCGGAGACCCTGCCGGTGGCGCTTTTTCCCTGTTTTTACCCTGTAACACTATTCGCCTTTCTGGCAAGCTCTGTCTTGGCTGTCTTTATATACTGCAGTATGGGTATATTTGACGGACACACATAGGTGCAACAACCGCAGTTAAAACAGTCGTCTATATAATAACGGCGGCAATCATCGTATCTGCCGGCTCTGGCGTACCTGGCCAGTGTAGAAGGCTCGAGACGCATGGGGCATACCTCCAGACAACTCCCGCACCTGATGCAGTCCCGCTCTTTTACCGGTCTGCTCTCTTTCACCAGCAGGCAACAGGTGCCCTTGGTCACCGGAGACTCTAGGTCAGGTTGCGATACGCCGGTCATAGGTCCGCCGATAATAATCTCACCGGCTTCGCCTTCAATGCCGCCGCAGTAATCTATCAGGCTGCCGAGCGGCATACCCAGCCTCACCAGCAGGTTTTTGGGGTTTTTAACGGCACCGGTTATGGTTACCACCCGCTCGATAAATGGCTTGCCTTCAACAACCGCGTCATGGATGGCTTTGACCGTGCTGACATTGTGGACGACGACACCAACATCCGGTGGCAGTCCATTAATTGGCACCTGCCTGCCCAGTATGGTCTTAATGAGTGTTTTTTCGGCACCTGTTGGATACCTCGTTTTCAGAGGGACTATCCTAAAGCCGTTATTATCGCCCATTGACGCTATCAATCCCTCCAGGCGCTCTATGGCGTCGCGCTTGTTGTCCTCTATGGCGATATATATATTATCGGGGGAGACCACCTTTCTTATGATGTTCAAACCAGACTGTATCTTATCCCCGTATTCCAGCATCGCCCGGTGGTCGGCGGTGATATA
>DAOUSH010000108.1 GCA_030627335.1 Dehalococcoidia bacterium
CTCTTCTGCTGAAGGGCGAGGCAATCTTATCTTTTAGTTTGCTTCGTCGCTCTGCTCCTCGCAATGACTTCTATGCTTAAGAGAGGGGGTGTTTATGCAAGAGAGACTCTGTCCCTCTAAAACTTCCTTTTGACTGCTTCTTCTTCAAGCATTCTTTATTTTCTACCCTTTATTTCAGCAATATCCTTGCGATAATGGCAGCCATCAAAGTGAAGCCGCGAGATATTATTATAAACCTTTTCTCTGGCTTTGGCGATAGTCTCCCCGGTGGCGACCATAGTAAGAACCCTTCCGCCGCTGGTAATCACTTTTCCTTCAGCGTCCAGTTCGGTCCCGGCGTGAAATACCATAATATCCTCATCCAGGTTTCCCCAGCCGGTAACAGGCAGGCCTCTTTTATAGCTACCGGGATAGCCGGCTGATGCCATAACCACCCCGACGCAGGCGTCATTACTCCATTCTATCTCCACCTGGTCAAGATTATTATTGATAACGCCCAGAATGATATCTACCAGGTCTGTCTTGAGCCGTGGCAGGACTACCTGCGTTTCCGGGTCGCCGAGGCGGGCGTTGAATTCCATCACCCTGGGCACGCCATCGGTGACCATCAAGCCGCCGTAGAGAACGCTGGAGTAGGGCCTGCCCTCGCTATCAAGGGCTTTTATCGTTGGATACATAATAGTTTCGGCGGCGGTTTTGGCCAGCTCCGGGGTGAGGAAGTGGGGTGGGCTGTAGCTCCCCATACCGCCGGTATTGGGACCTTTATTGCCATCGAAGACCGGCTTGTAGTCGCATGCCGGCACCATCGGGATTACTGTGTGGGCATCGGTAAAAACGAAGATGCTCATCTCCCTGCCCTTGAGGCACTCCTCGATGAGCACTCTATCACCGGCAGAGCCGAAAGCCTTAGTCTCCATGATATTGGACAAGGCTGACAGCGCCTGCTCCATGCTGTCGGCTACGGTTACGCCCTTGCCTGCCGCCAGTCCGTCGGCTTTAATCACGATGGGCATATTCTGCCGCATTAGATATTCCTTTGCCTTTGGGTATGAGGAGAAGCTGGCACTCCGGGCGCATGGGATATTATACTTTTGCATCAGCTCCTTGGCGAAAACCTTGCTCGATTCTATCTCGGCGGCGGCTTTGGTGGGACCGAATATTGGCAGGCCCCTGGCTTGAAACTCATCGACAATGCCGGCGGCTAAAGGAGCTTCAGGACCAACGATAGCGAAATCAAATCCCTTTTCCTGGGCTATCTTAACCAGCGATTCGGTATCAGTGGGGCTGACAGCAATGTTTTGTGCGATACCGGCGGTGCCGGCATTACCCGGGGCGACATAGATCTCTTTTACCCTGGGGCTCCGGGCTAGCTTCCAGGTGATGGCATGCTCTCTGGCGCCACCACCGATAACTAATATCTTCAGGCTTCACCTCCATCTCCGGACAGTAAAGCCAGCTTTCGGGCCAGGGACTCGGAAAAGCTGATAGCCAGGCTCGTCCAGAAGACGGTTGCCGAGAGCCGAATACGGCTTGCTTTCCGGCTGTGTTTTATCCTCCATTTGCTGGCTTTGATGCAAGCATCCAGGGTAAGTTTTAAATCCTTCTTTAGACGGCGTAGCTCTCTATGCCTGGGTTTTGGTACTTTATTAACGGACTTTAGTATTGGCGATAACCTTAGAATAACCTCCGGTAGAGCTGTTAAATCGGTTGGTAAGCCATCGGCATTGACTTTGCCGGTAACGCTGTGAATAAATACGGATGCCTGTTCGCATAGAGGCTTAAATGCCTCCAGCCACCGCTCGGCTTCTTCTCTATCCACTTCTTTCATAAGCTTACCTGGATTTTAACACATTTTCTGTTATCAAGAACTTCCCGCTATAAATACGTTTAGCATATTTATTGAATTGTTTAAGAGATTAGTGCCTGAATTCATCAGAGAGACAGACTGCTGTATTGAGCTGATTTCCTGGTCGGCTATCCCCTGGTCAATAGCTTGAGCCGCGCTTTTATAGACACTAAGGGCATAGGTATAGTTATAGTGGATGTTGAACGTGGAGTATGGGGTGGGTACCTGCACCATTTCATCATAAAGCGATTGCAGGGTTTCGGTTTGAACGGTTGCCTGTGATACCCATGTGTCGTTGTCTATCTGCGGGTCTGCCAATAGCTCACTTAAGGAGATGACAGCGGCGGTAACCCGGGATGAGTGGTCGGTAATAGTGGTTATATAGGCTTGTTCTTCCGGTGATAGGTTGGATGTCGGCGTTGGTGTTGGTGTTGATGTGGTAGTAGCTGTAGTGGTAGCTGTGGTCGTTTGTGATGTTGTTGTTGACGTTTGTGCAGGGGTATTTATCTGATTGTTAATGAGTATGGCGCCACCAGCCCATACGGCTATTATTACGATTAGCAGTAATATTGCCTTTACGATTGGCGGTATTCTCAACAGCTTACTCCTTGCGTTTTTATTATTTTAGTGCGTTGGGTGGGATTAGATAAAAAAGAAATTAGTATTTTGTTACTAACCTCACCCTCTGTATCTCCCTCTCCTTCTACCA
>DAOUSH010000058.1 GCA_030627335.1 Dehalococcoidia bacterium
CTCCCTCATCCCGGGGCCTCCCTTTGGCCCCTCGTAGCGGATAACCAGCACATCACCCGGTTTTATATCGCCGGCCATTATGGCTTTGGTCGCCGCCTCCTCGGAGTCAAATACCCGTGCCGGCCCCTTGTGAACCATCATCTCGGGAGCCACCGCCGACCTCTTGACGACGGCGCCATCCGGTGCCAGGTTGCCAAAGAGTATGGCGATGCCTCCTTCAGCCGAATAGGCATCAGCCACCGGGTGGATAACCCCGCTATCCACTACCTCGCTCTCATCTATTACCTGAGTTACCGTCTTCCCCGACACAGTATTTAGATTAGTATTGAGATACTTTTTCAGCTCTTTCATCACCGCCGGAATGCCGCCAGCCCTGTCCAGGTCCTCAATGTGATAGTCACCAGCTGGCCTCAGCTTACACAGGCAGGGCGTCTTTTCGCTTATCTCGTTCACCAACGACAGGGGAAAATCGATTCCCGCCTCGTGGGCTATCGCCATCAGGTGCAACACCGAGTTGGTACTGCCCCCCAGCGCCATATCGACGGCGAAGGCATTTCCCACGGACGCTCTGTTGATGATATCACGGGGGCAGACATTTTTAGCCAGCAGTGCCATAACCTTCTGCCCGGCTTCATAAGCCAGCTGGCGCCGCCGGGGATCAACCGCCGGCACAGTGCCGTTGCCTGGTAACGCCATTCCCATAGCCTCGGTCATACAGTTCATTGTGTTGGCGGTAAACATACCGGCGCAGCTGCCGCAACCGGGGCAAGCGTTCTCCACCAGGTTCTCCAGTTCTGCTTCGCTCATCTTGCCCTGCAGCACTCCACCCACCGCCTCGAAGACGGAGCTTAAATCCACTTTTTGTCCTTTATAATCTCCGGCAAGCATCGGCCCACCGCTTATAAAGATTGCCGGCAGATTGAGCCTTGCCGCCGCCATCAGCATCCCCGGGATTATCTTGTCACAGTTAGTGATAAAGACCAGAGCATCAAAGGCGTGAGCCTGTGCCATTATCTCCACCGAATCGGCGATAAGCTCACGGCTGGGCAGGCTGTATTTCATACCCTGGTGGTTCATGGCGATGCCGTCACAAACAGCTATGGTATTGAACTCAAATGGAACGCCACCCTTCTCGTGTATGCCGGCTTTTACCTCGGCGGCAATTTCACGCAAATGGATATGCCCCGGAACGACCTCGGTGAAGCTATTGACAACACCGATAAAGGGCTTTTTCATCTCTTCCCGGGCTACACCCAGAGCAAACAGCAACGACCGGTGCGGCGCCCGCTCTATACCTTTTTTAACAACATCGCTCTTCATAATTACCCCATTATAACAAAAAAACCGCTCCTTTGGAACGGATTGGTTATTTCGAGAGCCCATTTCCTTATTCAGCATCTAAAATTAACATAGCTCCTATTTATTGTCAAGGTAATACACGAACAATCTTCCCCGTCCGGGTTACTCCTCCATAGCCGTTATTTTATCGATACGCCGCTGGTGTCGACCACCCTCAAACTTGCCTTCCAGAAAATTGGTAATGATTTCGTCTAACAGCTCTTTTTCTATACCGATTCCCAGGCATAAGACATTGGCATTGTTGTGCTGGCGAGCCCGTTTGGCGCTGAAACCATCACAGCACAGAGCCGCCCTTATCCCATGTACCTTGTTAGCCGCAATGCAAACGCCGATACCAGTCGAGCATATTACAATACCCATCTTGAAATCACCCAGTGCCACTGACTGGGCTACTTCCTGGGCGATATCCGGGTAGTCCATCGGTTCCTCGGTATAACAGCCAAGGTCCTGGCAGCTATGCCCTTCGGCGGCTACCAGCTCCATTACCTGTTTTTTAAGTTCCAGCCCTCTGTGGTCACAGCCGATGGCAGTACGCATTATACGACCTCCGTTATCATATTATCCGGCATACCTTCATAATTTCCTGCCTTGATATAGCACCCTCCCGCAAGATCCTGGGGATTTCTCCGGTAACATCGATTATTGTTGATTCCCTGCCTCCGGAACATCTGCCACTGATAACCAACTCTATCTCACCACCGAATTGTGAGCGTACTTCATCGCCGGTAACGGCACTCGGCTGGCCGCTTATATTTACACTTGTGCCGACAATGGGTACTCCGGCACCTTTTATAAGAGCTACCGGCACCGGATGCGCCGAAACCCTGACCGCCACCTTTTTACTGTCACCGGTAACGATATCCGGCACGGCATCGGATTTTTGCATTACCAGTGTCAGGGCACCGGGCATAAACCTGCTCGCCAAAAGCCATGCGACCGGCGGCACGTATTCAACTATCTCCGCCATCTGGTCTACTTCAGCCAGGATCAATGGCAATGCCTTATTCTTCGGTCTCTTTTTTACCCTGAAAACCCGCTCTACAGCTTTGCAATCGTCATAACAGGCACCCAAACCGTAAACAGTGTCCGTGGGGAAGGCGACCAGTCCGCCTCGTTTCAATATGGCTATTCCCTTGTTAATTTGCTCAGTGTCCACATTCGAATTAGCCGACACCACTTTTCTCCCCGGCGATTACGTTCTTACTTGACGATAGTATACCATAATGATAATCTGTGTTTGAATATGACTGAAGTTAACCCGGAAAACTCCCCGGATAAGAGCCACCGCGTAACCACCAGCGGCGATATAGAGGTGTCCACCTATCTGAAGATTGCCAAGGGAATAGGTGGCGAACAGCCTGCTACCGCCGGCGAAGCGGTGTCCGGCGCTAAGCGAGAGGCGATAATCGTTATCGACTTCGGCTCGCAGTACAGCATGCTCATCGCCCGGCGAATCCGTGAGCTACAGGTATACTGCGAGCTGGTGCCCCATGATACACCCTGGGAAAAGATAGCCCCACTCAACCCCAAGGGCTTCATTCTTTCCGGAGGACCAGCCAGCGTCTACGAGCCGGGTGCTCCCCTGGCACCAGCCTATGTCTATGAGGGCCGCCTGCCGGTGCTCGGCATTTGCTACGGTATGCAGGTGCTCAGCAAACAGCTGGGCGGGACTGTCGCCCAGGGAGTAAAATATGAGTATGGCCACGCCATACTCCACATTAGCGACCTCGACTCACCCCTATTTTCAGAATTGACCGATACCTCTCCGGTATGGATGAGCCATGCCGATAAGATTGAAACTATGCCGCCCGGCTTTAAGTCCCTTGCTTATACCGAGAACTCGCCCATCGCTGTTATGGGCAGCGATAACAGAATCTTCGGCATCCAGTTCCACCCCGAGGTCGCTCACACCCCTTACGGCAAGACTATCCTTAGTAACTTCGTCTTTAAAATATGCGGCTGTCAGGGCAACTGGACTATGGGCAACTTCATCACCGACAGCCTCGACAGAATCAAGGAGCAGGTGGGCGATGGAAAGGTCATCAACGCCCTCTCGGGAGGAGTCGATTCATCGGTGGTGGCTACCCTCATCCACCAGGCTATCGGCGACCAGCTAAGCTGCATCTTTGTCAACAACGGGCTGCTGCGCCGCGAGGAAGCAGAGAGAACCCTCAAGGTCTTTCAGCAGAACCTGGGGATGAAAATCACCTACATCGACGCCAGCGACCGGTTCCTTAACAGATTAAAGGGAGTAACCGACCCCGAGACAAAACGCAAGGCTATCGGTGAGGAGTTTATCAGGGTATTTGAAGAAGAAGCTAAAAAGCTGGGCAGGGTCGATTTCCTGTCTCAAGGCACGCTATACCCCGATGTCATCGAGAGCGTCTCGTCGGTGAGCAACGCCTCTGTCAAGATAAAGACCCACCACAATGTCGGCGGCTTACCCACCAATATGACCTTCAAGCTCCTGGAGCCACTGCGATTCCTGTTCAAGGACGAGGTGCGCCAGGTCGGCCTGGAGCTGGGTTTGCCCGAGGAGATGGTGTGGCGCCAGCCCTTTCCCGGACCCGGTCTGGCAATACGCATTATCGGCGAGGTCACCAGGGAGAAGCTGGAAATCCTGAGGTCGGCTGACTGGATTGTGATGAACGAGATTAAGAACGCCAAGCTCTATCACCAGCTGTGGCAGAGCTTCGCCATACTGACCGATGTCAAGAGTGTCGGTGTTATGGGAGACTACCGCACCTACGGCTACCTTATCGCCATCCGTGCCGTAACCAGCAACGACGCCATGACCGCCGACTGGGCGCGCCTTCCTTATGATCTCCTGGCCCAGATTTCGAGCCGCATCGTTAACGAAGTCCCCGGCGTAAACCGGGTCGTCTATGATATTACCTCCAAGCCCCCCTCTACTATTGAATGGGAGTAGCAAAGAGGAGGGTTAAATATTGCGGCAGGTACTATAAAAAATTTGAGGAAACAAATCGTAGCTAATTAGCTTTGGATTTGTTTTTAGTGTTATGTCAACTATAGAGTGGGGGTAAGTTAAAAAGAGACTGAGATTGCTTCGCCCTCGGCTCGCAATGACGAATTGAATGGTAGTTTGAATGGGCTTTGCCCTAACGTAAAATATGAGAGAGGCTTGGAGGGACGAAGCCTTACGGTGGTCTGAGTGGGAGGTTTGGAGGGACGAAGCCTCTGTTGCATATGACTCTCCCTCTCGTGGAGGATATAAGTCATTGCGAGGGAGCGATAGAGACCGAAGCAAACTGAGAAATAAATATGAGATTGCTTCGCCC
>DAOUSH010000061.1 GCA_030627335.1 Dehalococcoidia bacterium
GCTGAAGAGGCAATACCGATAAAAGCCGAAGTAAAAGAGGAAGCAGAAGCGAAAGCAAAGCCAGAAACCAAGCCGGCAAAACCGAGGGCAAAAAAGAAGGCAGAGCCGGCAGTTGCCGAGGTGGAAACCGAGCCGGCTAAACCAAAGGCAAAGAGAGCCACCAGGGCGAAGCCGGCGGTGACTGAAGAGGCTGAGATAAAAGCGGAAGAGCCTGCCGCAGAGCCGGAGAAGGCTAAGGCAAAGCCGACAGTAGTTAAAGAGTCAAAGGCAAAGACCAAAACCGCCAAAGAACCGAAGGAAAAGGATATCAAGGCCAAGAAGGTAACGAAGGTGGCAAAAGCAAAGTCGCCGGCAGACATAGAGACCGAGGAGACGGATGTTACAACCGAAACGGGTTAAGTATCGCAAGAGCCATAAAGGGCACCGCCGGGGAAAAGCTCAGTCGGGGGCGACTGTTGTCTTTGGCGAGTTCGGACTGCAGGCGCTGGATTCGGCCTGGATTACCAGCCGACAGATTGAGGCGGCACGGCGGGCTATCGTCCACC
The DNA here is from genome assembly GCA_030627335.1 of Dehalococcoidia bacterium. Lineage (GTDB taxonomy): Bacteria > Chloroflexota > Dehalococcoidia > Dehalococcoidales > W693 > W693. The sequence goes on from DAOUSH010000061.1 coordinate 546, forward strand.
ACATTCGCCGCGGCGGCAAGGTATGGATACGCATCTTCCCCGACAAGCCGGTGACCAAGAAAGCCGCCGAGACCCGAATGGGCAGCGGTAAGGGGGCTGTCGACCACTGGGTAGCCGTGGTCAAACGGGGGCGGATTCTTTTTGAACTGGGTGGCGTCAACCATGATCTGGCCAAGGAAGCGATGCGCCTGGCATCACACAAACTGCCTATCGGCACCAGGTTCTTGGTCAGGGATGGCAGTGAAGCCAGCGGTGATTCGGCGAAGAAGGAGCTAGCGCAAGTTGAAAATTAAGGAAGTCCGGGCTCTCGGAGATGAAGAGATGAAGAAGCAACTGGAGGCGGCGCACAAGGAGTATTTCGATCTCCGTCTCAGCGCCGCTACCAAACAGCTGAAAAGCCACCGTGATATTCCGAGGGCTAAGAGAAAGATTGCCCGGCTGAAGACGATAATAAGAGAAAGGGAGCTGGGAATAAGGTAGGTTTTAGGGCTATGGAGATGAAACGTAAAACCAGGATCGGCAACGTGGTCAGCACCAAGATGGATAAGACCGCTGTTGTCGCCGTGGAAACCCTGAAGCATCACCCGCTTTATCGGAAGACCTTTAAGAGGGTGGTCAAGTACAAAACTCACGACGAAGACAACCAGTGCAAGCTGGGTGACAAGGTAAGGATCATCGAGACCCGGCCGCTCTCCCGCCATAAGCGATGGCGGGTGGCTGAGATAATAATCAGGGAAGAAATAGCAGAGGTAAAACCTCAGGAAATAAACGAATAAAAGGATAGACTCGCATGATTCAGACCTCTACCAGACTTAAAGTAGCAGATAATACCGGTGCCAGACAGATTATGTGCATCAATGTACTTGGTGGCACCAGGCGGAGATATGCCCGGGTCGGCGATGTCATCGTGGCTTCGGTAAAAAAGTCGATTCCGGAGGCGGCAGTCAAGAAGGGGGAGGTGGTGCGGGCAGTTATCGTGCGCTGTACCAGCCCCTACCGGCGCCCTGATGGCTCCTACATCAAATTTGATGAAAATGCCGCCGTGATACTTACCGATAAGAACAACCCGAAGGGGACCAGAATCTTCGGGCCGGTAGCCCGCGAGCTGAGAGATAAAAACTACACCAAGATTATCTCGCTGGCACCAGAGGTCCTATAAGGTGGTAAACAAAGTGCTGAATAAATGCCCGGGAAGCGGAGATATCAGAACTCCCGTCCCCACCATGAAAAAATGCCCCGAGTGCGGGGAGGAAGTGGAGATATGGAGCGATGAACTGAAGGCTAAGTGTACCCAATGCGGCGCTACAGTCTTCAGGGAGGCTATTCCTTCCTGTATTGACTGGTGCCGCGCCGCCAGGGAGTGCCTCGGCGAGGAGAAGCATAACCTATTGAGGGGGGAAAGACAAAAGCCGAGTAATCCATCTTAAGGTTATTTTAAAGATAATGAATATCAGAAAGAATGATACTGTACTGGTAGTTACCGGTAAGGATAAGGGTAAGAAGGGTAAGGTTCGTTTCGCCTACCCCAAAGATGAAAAGCTGATTATTGAAGGCGTCAACTTTATCAAGAAACACACCCGGGCAACCGGCCGGGTCAGGCAGGCTGGCATCATAGACCGCGAGTCACCGATTCACATATCGGACGTGATGCTCCTGTGCGACAAGTGCCACCATCCGGTGCGGATCGGTCTTCGCTTTCTTGAGGACGGCAAGAAGGTTCGCTACTGCAAATCCTGTAAAGAGGTGATTGATTAAATGCCGGGACTCAAGGAAAGATACAAAAATGAGGTCGTCTCCAACCTGATGGAGCACTATGGCTATAAAAATATAATGCAGGTGCCCCATCTGGAAAAGGCGGTGCTCAATATCGGTGCCGGCGAGGCGATTCAAAACGCCAAGGTCCTGGAAACGGCTGAGCGTGACCTGGTGACCATTTCCGGACAGCACCCGGTAATTACCCGCGCCCGGAAGTCAATCGCCGCCTTCAAACTGAGAGCCGGGATGCCCATCGGCTTGAAGGTAACCCTTCGCGGAGAGCGGATGTACCACTTTCTTGATAAGCTGATGAACATCGTCCTGCCCCGGATTCGGGAGTTCGGGGGGGTCTCGCCGAACTCCTTCGACGGCTATGGTAACTATACCCTGGGGTTTAAAGAGCAGTCCGTCTTCCCCGAGATAAACTATGATGAAATAGACAAACTGCGGGGAATTGAAGTGGTGATTGTTACCACTGCTAAAACAGACGAGGAAGGCAGACACCTGTTGGAATTATTAGGTATGCCTTTCAGTAAGGATTGAGGTAGAAGTGGCTAAGAAGTCGAAGATTATAAAATCGGAACGCCCTGCAAAGTATAAAGTACAGCGGCACAACCGCTGTCTCCGATGCGGCCGACCGCATGCTTTCATGCGCTTGTTTGGCCTGTGCCGCATCTGTTTCCGGCTGCTGGCTCTTGCCGGGCAGATTCCAGGTGTAAGAAAATCCAGCTGGTAATCAGAATTAATTAAATAGACCAAGGAGTATAGGGGATGGCTGTAACGGATCCAATAGCAGATATGTTGACTCGAATACGCAATGCCGTTATGGCACGGCATGATTTATTGCTGATACCGTCCTCAAGAATGAAGCTGTATATCGCCAAAATCCTCAAGCAGGAAGGCTTCATCTCTGATTATGAGGTTACAAGCGAACATTCCTGGCGGCAGATTAAGATAGTCTTAAGATACGATGAGAAAAACCAGCCGCTTATATCCGGACTGAAGCGGATCAGCAAGCCGGGGCTGAGGATATACGTTCAGGTGAAAGAGGTTCCTCGTGTCTACGGCGGTCTGGGTATCGCCATCATCTCCACCTCCAAGGGAGTGATGACCGGACAGAAAGCCTGGCGCCAGGGGATTGGCGGTGAACTATTATGTTATGTCTGGTAGACGGGCATTGGGGTATAATCTATGTCTAGGATAGGACGGATGCCAATAGCAGTGCCGCCGGGGGTGGCGGTCAATATCAATGGCGATGAGGTTACTGTCACCGGCCCCAAGGGGGAGCTGTATCGCCATTTCAGCCCTGAGATGGCTATCACCCTGGATGATAGTATGCTTAATGTATCGCGACCGAGTGATAACAGACAGCACCGCTTCCAACACGGGCTGACACGAAGCCTCCTGGCCAACATGGTTGAGGGAGTAACCGAGGGCTTTGAAAAGACCCTTAAGATAGTGGGTGTCGGCTACCGGGCGGAAAAGTCGGGCGACGGGCTGATACTGCGTATCGGCTTTTCGCATCAGGTTGATATATCACCCCTGCCCGGTATCACCCTGGCAGTGGAGGGAACCAATAAGATTAAGGTTAGCGGCATTGATAAAGAGATGGTCGGCCAGATGGCGGCTGAAATCCGAGCGGTTCGCCCACCCGATGCCTATAAGGGCAAGGGCATTAGATACGACGGAGAGGTGGTACGCCTCAAAGCTGGTAAAGCGGGTAAGGCTATAGGGGGCAGTGCCTAATGGCTAAGTATAAATCAGGAGCAGCGCGCTGCAACCGGCACGCCCGGGTAAGGGCAAAGGTTAGGGGCAAGGAATCAAGGCCTCGCCTGTCTGTCTTCCGCAGCCTGAATCATACCTATGCTCAGGTTATCGATGACGACAGGGGGCATACCCTGGTCTCTGCCTCAACCGTTTCCCCGGAGATAAGGGGAGAGATGAACGGTAAGAATAAATCGGCGCATGCCGGACTGGTCGGCTCTCTGGTGGCCAAGCGTGCTCTGGAAATAGATATAACCCAGGTAGTCTTCGATCGTGGCGGTTACAAATATCATGGCCGGGTTAAA
>DAOUSH010000053.1 GCA_030627335.1 Dehalococcoidia bacterium
CTCTGGATGGGGTAGAGCGAAACCTCACCCGTGAAATGCTAGTCATCGGCGATAGCCAGCGGGCGGTAGCCCTCGGTGGTGTTATGGGCGGCGCCAACAGCGAGGTGAGCGAAGAAACCACATCAATACTGCTGGAAGCGGCTAGCTTTAAGCCGTCCAGCATTCACTATACCAGCCACAGACTGGGTTTGGTAAGCGAAGCAAGTATGCGCTTTGAGCGGGCTATTCGTGCTGAACTGACACTGCCGGCATTAAAGCGGGCGACTCAGCTTATCGTGCAACTGGCCGGCGGCAAAGCCGCACAAGGCTTGATTGATATCTACCCGGGCAAGAAGGAGCAGAAACCCATTTTGCTTAGGGTTGAACGGGTGAACCGTATCCTGGGGGCTGAGTTTAGCCCCCAGCAGATGTCGGACGCCTTAACTTCTCTGGGGTGCGGCATAAAGCCAGCCTCATCGGCGGCGGAATTCCTGGTTACCGCTCCGTACTGGCGCAGCGATATAAACCTTGAGGAGGACCTCATTGAGGAGGTCGCTCGTATTATCGGATATGACAGCATTCCGACGACGATACTATCCGGCAAGTTGCCTCAGCAAAGCCACAAACCCATAATCGGGCTGAGGAAAAAGGTAAACCGGATACTTACCGGTTTTGGTTTCCAGGAGGTAATAACCTATTCGCTAACCAGCCGTGAGGTTATGGCAAAAATCTCCCAAAGTCCCATTGAGCCGGAGACTATAAGCCTGGCTAACGCTATGACGGCGGAGCACGATTGTCTCCGCACCAGCCTAAGGGGTAATCTGCTAATTGCCTTAGGAGCCAACAGGCGGCATGAAGACGGGCCGATAATGCTCTTTGAGTTGGGTAAGGTATATCTATCCTGCGGTAATGACCTTCCCGATGAGCCCGAGGTTTTATGTGGCTTGATAAGCAGTTCCGGGGTGGAAAAATCGTGGCATGATAGCAAAGAGCCTATAGATTTCTTCGACGCCAAGGGGGTGGTGGAGGGTTTACTGTCCCAATTGGGACTCGAAGCCAGCTTCGAGGAGGGTAACGATGACGGCTTGCGACCGGGTAGACGGTTGTCTATAGTGGTCGATGGAGACAGACTCGGGGTTGTCGGCGAGTTACACCCCGGGGTAGCTGAAGCCTTTGATATTTCCGGGGAGGTCTATCTCTTTGAGATGGACGTGGCGGCGCTTTTGCCCCATACCCTCGGCTATAAGACATTCCAGCCGATACCGCGCTTTCCGGCTGTAGTCCGGGATATAGCCCTGGTGCTGGATAATGATGTTACCCACCAGCAGGTGGCAGATATTATCCGGGGCTTTCCTCTGATTAAAGAGGTTGCCTTGTTTGACATCTATACCGGCAAGCAGTTGCCGCCGGGCAAGAAGTCCCTCGCCTATCGCATTAGCTTCCAGTCACCGGAGCATACCCTGACCGATGAAGAAGCGGACAAAGTACAGCAGAAGATTCTGAAAAAGCTGTCAGGCGAGCTGGGAGCCAGCCTGCGGGGTTAATACCAGCTTCTTAATTATCTCGGCCGCTTCTCCAAGCGGCACTATTTCAGCCTTTTTCTCAGAGCGTAGCTTCAACTCAATGCTGTCCTTTTCCAGTGTGCGCGGGCTGATGGTTACCCTTAAGGGTATCCCCAGCAGGTCGGCGTCGTTGAACTTGATGCCCGGGGACTCGATACGGTCGTCAAAGAGCACCTCCAGCCCCTGCCTCTCCAGCTCGGCGTACAGGTTCTCTGCAGCCTTGAGCACCTCGGGATTTTCCATAAATAGAGTGCATAAGTAGACCTGATACGGGGCAACCGCCATCGGCCAGATGATGCCCTTATCATCGTGGCTTAGCTCTACGATAGCCGCCATAAGGCGGCCGATGCCGATGCCGTAGCAGCCCATGACGATGGGGCGGGAGACGCTGCCGGCATCTATGTAATTGGCCCCCAGCTTCTCGCTTAAGAAGGTGCCCAGTTTGAAAACATGACCGACCTCAATTCCCTGTGTGGCGAATAATTTGCCGCCGCACCTGGGACAGCCTTCACCGGAACAAGTCAGGGAGATATCGGCTATAATATCAGCCTTGAAATCCCGGGGGTAGTTGACATTCTTTAGGTGTGTATCGGCTTTATTGGCGCCGGCGACGAAGTTCGTTCCCGAGGTTACCGATTCGTCGGCGACAATCCTGACATTCTCCAAGCCTATCGGCGATGCCGAGCCGGCGATGATACCGGCGGCAATAGCCTCGTCCTCGCCAGCCATGCGGAGCTCGGTGCAGTGCAGCAGGTTCTTCAGCTTTACCTCGTTGACCTCGATGTCGCCCCTGATAACCACGAAGGCTAGCTTGCCGTCGGCAACATAGAAGACGGCTTTCAGGGTCTGGCTCCGGGGCACGCCGAGGAAGGTCGATACCTCTTCGATGGTGTAATAGCCGGGCGTAGCCACCTCTTCTACGGGTAGTGGCTGTTCGCTATCTGCCCTGTCTTTGATGCTTTCCGCCTTCTCGGCATTGGCGGCGTAGTCACAGCCATCGCAGTAGATAATCTCGTCCTCGCCGCTTTCGGCGATGACCATGAACTCGTGGGAGCCCTTGCCGCCGATGGCGCCGCTGTCAGCCTCTATAAGGATGGCTGGCAGACCGCAGCGCTTGTAGATATTATGATAAGCGTCCAGCATTTTACCATAGCTCTGCCCCAGTCCGTCCTCGTCGGCGTCAAAGCTATAGAGGTCTTTCATGGTGAACTCCCTCACCCTTATCAAGCCGCCTCTGGGCCTCGGCTCGTCGCGGAACTTGGTCTGGATTTGGTAGAGCAGCAAGGGCAGGTCGCGGTAGCTCTGCACGTTGTGGCTGACAAGATCGGTGATGACCTCTTCGTGCGTTGGGCCGAGGGTCAGCTGTCGCTCCTTGCGGTCGAACAGGGTAAAGAGGCTCTTGCCAAAGGCGAGGTCTCTCCCCGTTTTCTGCCACAGCTCGATAGGCTGGAGCATCGGCATGGATAGCTCCTGGCCGCCGGCTCTATTCATCTCGTCGCGTACGATGCTCTCTATTTTGCTTATCACCCGCCAGGCTAAGGGCAGATAGGAGTAGATGCCAGCCGCAAGCTGCCGTATCATACCGGCTCTAAGTAATAATTGGTGGCTTATCGTATCCGCTTCGGCAGGTATCTCCCGCTGTGTTTTACCAAATAGCTTTGATAGAAGCATTGTTATTACTCAAATTCCCTTCTGGATATAGCTATAAAGACAACTGCCAGTACTCCCAGAATCTGTGACGGGAAAACAGAACAGATGGCGCCGGCCAGTGCCATTCCCCAACCCCGCCTCTGAATGGCATAAATACCGCCTACGATGGCTACTATATTAACGCATAGCAGGGGTATGGCTATTATGCCGATTATGGTTAACGGTAAGCCTGTCTGCCAGAAGCCCAGGGAGCTCAGAACATCGCGGGCTATGGCGGCGCCAAAGATGCTGCCAAAGGCAAGGAAGAAAGCGATGGTAATAAAGCCCAATGCCCCGGAGATGATGCTTAAAATGCCACCGGCTGTTGGCATTACTGTCCTGGGTGCCGATTTCGGGGCGTCTTCTGGTTGCTGTTCCACTTTTTAGTCCCTCCGCTGGTTAAGCTGTAACGGGATTGGTGATTACAAGAATTAAACCACATCGGGCGGATTTATGCCAGTCCTTTTCGTCTCCCATAGCTTAAAACCTCTCAACCTCGCGCATCAATGCCTCTATAAAATCACCTTCCTCAATGACGCCAATCTTTTCGCCTTTTTTGAATAGGACGGCTCTGCCTTTGCCGCAGGCGATGCCGACATCGGCGTCTTTAGCCTCGCCGGGTCCGTTGACGACGCAACCCATAACGGCAACCTTTATCGGCTTTTTAATCTTATCAGTCTTTTTTCCACTTCGGCGGCGAGGCTTATAATATCAACCTCAGTCCTTCCACAAGAAGGACAACTTACCAGCACCGGGCCGTGCTGGCGCAAATCGAGGCTCTTCAGGATTTCGTAGGCGGCGATTACCTCTTCCCTGGGGTGGGCGGAGAGTGACACCCTGATGGTATCACCGATGCCCATATAGAGCAGGGGGCTGATGCCGGCGACGCTGCGGATGATGCCGCTCCTGGGCGGGCCGGCTTCGGTAATACCGATGTGCAGTGGGTAGGGGATTTTTTCAGCGATGTCCCGGTAGGCTTCTATGGTCGTCGGCACGTCGAAAGCCTTGAGCGAGACCTTTATCAAATCAAAGCCGAGGTTTTCCAGCAGTATGATGTGATCCATCGCCGCCGCCACCATCCTTTGGGCGGTGGTCAGCCCGGGGCCGGCTGTCTTAGGCAGGCTGCCGGCGTTCACCCCGATGCGGATGGGGATGCCCCTCTCTCTGGCGGCGCTAACGACGGCGGCGACCTTATCTGGCTGGCTGATATTTCCCGGGTTCAGCCGCAGGCCGTCGACGCCGGCGGAGATAGCTGCCAGCGCCAGCCGGTGGTCGAAGTGGATATCGGCGATGAGCGGTATGGATATGCCCTTTTTAATAGCCGGCAGGGCTTCGGCGGCTTCTCTATCGGGCACAGCCACCCGTACCAGTTCACAGCCACAGTCTTCAAGTTCTTTAATCTGGTTGATGGAAGACATAACATCACGGGTATCGGTCTTGGCCATAGACTGAACCACGATGGGGGCGATGCCGCCGACGGTTACTCCGCCGATATTTATCGCCTTGGATATTCGCCGCGGCTTCATGGTATTATGCTCTCCCCGCTTATGATACGCATGATGTCCTGGAAGGTAA
>DAOUSH010000088.1 GCA_030627335.1 Dehalococcoidia bacterium
AGTTCACCGATGATAAGAAGCTAAAGCTCTTCTATAAAGACAACCCCGTCTGTGACCTTGATATGGACTTTCTCCACCGGGGGCTACCACAGCTTGAGCTGGAAGCGGTCTGGCAAAAGCCCCATTACGCCGAGCCTGAACTAGCACCGCCACCGGATTTAGCCCGGGCTCTATTAAAGGTGTTAGGGTCGTGGAACGTATGCAGCAAGGAATGGGTAATACGCCAGTACGACCACGAGGTGCAGGGGGGCAGTGTCCTCAAACCCCTGGTCGGCAAGGAAAGCGATGGCCCTGGCGACGCCGCTATCATCCGTCCCCTGCTCAATTCAGAGAGAGGGATCATCATCGCCAACGGTATAAACCCCAAATACAGCGATATAGACCCCTACTGGATGGCGGCTTCGGCTATCGACGAAGCCCTGAGGCAGATTATCGCCGTCGGCGGCAACCTCAAGCGGGTGGCTCTGCTGGACAATTTCTGCTGGGGAAGCACCAGCCGTCCCGAAAAACTGGGCGCTTTAGTTCGTTCCTGCCAGGCGTGCTATGATATGGCAATCGTCTATGGCACACCCTTTATCTCCGGCAAGGACAGCCTTAACAACGAGTTTGAGTTTGGAGGTAAGACCATATCTATCCCCGATACCCTGCTCATCTCGGCTATGGGGATTATAGAGGACAGCAATAAAGCGGTATCAATGGACTTCAAAACCGCCGGCGACCTTATCTATATAATCGGCACCACCAGCAACGAACTGGGCGGCTCCGAATACTTTAGGAGCCTCGGTTTCACCGGCAACAGAGTGCCCAAGGTAAGCCCGAAACAGGCTAAAGAGTTTATGGGCAACCTGGCGCTGGCTACAGACAAGGGTTTGGTTAAAGCCTGCCACGACCTGAGCGACGGCGGTCTCGCCGTTGCCATCGCCGAGATGGCTTTCGCCGGCGGGCTGGGGGCGGCCATCAGGCTGGAGCAGGTGCCACTGGGAGAGACTATCGAGCGTGACGATTATATCCTCTTCTCCGAATCCAACAGCCGCTTCCTGGCGGAAATAGCCCCGGAAGACAAGGATAATTTTGAAAAGACAATGGGTAAGTCTGTATTTTCACAAATCGGAGAGGTCACCTCATCCACTATGCTTGAGGTATACGGGCTGAACGGTAACAGGGTCTTGGACACACCCATAGACAGGCTAAAGGAAGCCTGGCAAAAACCGCTGGACTGGTAGAGATTGTGGCTAAAGTAAAAACACTGATACTGAGAGCCCCGGGGACCAACTGCGACCAAGAGACCGCCTTTGCCTTCCAACAGGCGGGTGCAGAGACGTCGCTGGTTCATATCGGGCAGTTGATTCGCCACCGGCAAAGGCTGGCAGACTACCAGATAATGGTCGTTCCCGGCGGCTTCACCTACGGCGATGACCTGGGTGCGGGCAGGGTGCTGTCCAACGAAATACGGCTGAAGCTGGGCGATGATATAGAGCGTTTCATTGAAAACGGATGCCTTATTCTAGGCATCTGCAACGGCTTCCAGGTGCTGGTAAAGGCGGGCATTTTACCGGGGGGTAAAAGCAGGCAGAAGTTGACCCTGGCCACAAACGACTCGGGCAGGTTCGAGTGCCGCTGGGTGTACCTTGCCGCCAACAGCAAAAGCCGATGCGTTTTCACCAGGGGGATAGAGCGTCTCTACCTGCCGATAGCCCACGGTGAAGGTAAGCTCGTCGCCGATACTGCCGTAATAAACAGCCTGGATGTAGCCCTCTACTACACCGACGGGCAGGGCAACCGTCAAGCCGGTTACCCGCACAACCCCAACGGCTCTATGGCGAACATCGCCGGCATCTGCGACGGCACCGGCCGCATCTTCGCCCTGATGCCACACCCGGAACGCCATATTCGCGACAGCCAGCACCCGAGATGGCCCTGCCAGAGAAGCGATAGTAAAGAAGATGGGCTCGGAATCTTTAAGAATGCGGTGGCGTGGGTCAGAAGCCTGTAGATTATAACCAGCCAAGATATCCGGAACCCGCTATTCCGGTTATGCTGTTGCCGCCTACCTGAGGGTATGATATACTGTTGAACTAATAACAGGTAGTTAGAAGGGGGTTACGTTATTGTCAGGTACAGTCACAATAAAGGAGCTCTTAGAATCCGGGGCACACTTCGGCCACCAGACCAGCCGCTGGCACCCGCGCATGAAGAAGTATATCTTTACCAAGCGTAACGGCATCCATATTATTGATTTAGAGCAGACGGCCAGCATGCTGGACACAGCCTGCCAGTTCGTCAAAGAGCTGGTTGCCGAAGGCGGCAAGATTCTCTTCGTCGGCACCAAGAAACAAGCCCAGGATATTATAACGGAAGAAGCCACGCGCTGCGGCATGTACTATATCAATCAGCGCTGGATAGGCGGAGTTCTAACCAACTTCTCCACTATTCAGTCACGGATAGATTACATGGTCCGCCTTGAAGACCAACAGGCCAGGGGCGATTTCAACCGCCTGCCCAAAAAAGAAGCCCTTAAGCTCAACGAGAAAATTGCACGCCTCAACAAGTTTATGGGCGGTTTCAAAGAGATGACCATCCTACCGGACGCCGTATTTGTTGTCGACCCGGCAAAAGAACTCATCGCCCTCGCCGAAGCCAGGCGGGTAGACATACCGATAATCGCCATTGTCGATACCAACTGCAACCCGGACGATATAGACTTTCCCATTCCGGCTAACGACGATGCCATAAGGGCTATCAAGCTTATGACTAAAAAAATAGCCGATGCCGTCATCGAGGGCAAATCGGGGGGAGAGGCGTTTGCACTAGCCGACGAAACACAGGAAGCCAGTCCAGAACAGACTGAGGCTGCTGATACTACCGAACCTACCGAATCTACGGAAGCGACCACCGAAGAAGAGAAATAAAGCAGGGAGGAAGAGGTGTCTATCTCAAAAGCCGGTATAAAAGAGCTCAGGGATCAGTGCGGTGCCGGCGTTATGGATTGCTATAACGCCCTGCTCGAAGTTGACGGAGATATGGAAAGGGCGCTCAATACGCTAAAAGAGAGGGGCTTCCTTAAAGCCGCCGGTAAAGCGGAGCGTGTTACCAAACAAGGGCTGGTTGAAGCCTATGTGCATGCCGGCGGCCGTATCGGGGCTATGGTTGAACTCAACTGCGAAACCGATTTTGTCGCTCGCACGCAAGACATGGTAAAAT
>DAOUSH010000023.1 GCA_030627335.1 Dehalococcoidia bacterium
CCAAATCCGCAGCATAGGTGAACCTGAAATTGCTGAATCGGCTGTAAATCCATACAGCCAGAGCCGCCCCCAGCACCGCCCCGTAAATGGTAAGCCCCTCACCACCGATTATCTGCCCCGGGTTATGAACATAATAGTCCCACCGGTCAATAACATGAAGCAACCGTGAAAATATTACCCCGGCGGGTATGCCCACCAGCGCCGCTGTTAAAACGGTCTCATAAGTGAGGTTAGCTCCCTTCCTTACCTGCCGCATCGTCCACAGCACCAGGGCGGTAACGCCGAGGGCAATCATAATGCCGTACCACCTGATTTCTATAAGGCCTATACTAAAAGCCACCGGGTCTATATTTATCTCAATCATCGTTCCTCCAATCTGTTTCCAGCATTTACAGTTCTGTCTCTTTCCTTAAATGGTGGCGGGCGGGTATAGATAAAGGTATTTTTTATTCTTTAACAACTCTATCCCCTTCAATCTACCCCACTATTACTCAACTAAAACCCTCCAAACTACCTCATATTATTAAACCGCAATCAGTCTAATCTATACAAGTATCCGCATTCAAGCTGCGGCTATCAGCCCTCGCAGAATCATAATCGCCGCTTTCTTGTCCAATGGCTTGTTATTATTGCCACACTTGGGTGACTGAACGCAACTGGGGCATCCTCCCCGGCAGGGGCATTCGACAATCGCCTTGAGCGTAGCCTGCCACAACTGCCGCACCAGCTCATACCCCTTCTCGGCGATGCCGACACCCCCGGGATAGGCATCGTATATAAATACCTGCGCCCGGCCGGTATCCGGGTGGAAGGGGGTCGATACCCCGCCGATGTCATTGCGGTCACACATAGCAAACAGAGGAAGAATACCAATGGCGGCGTGCTCCACAGCGTGTAAGCCACCGGCAAGATCCAGCCGGGCGCTGCCAACCCTGTCGATAACCTCTGGCGGCAGGTCAAACCACAGGGCAACGGTGGGGAAGTGCCTGGTTGGCAAATCTAAAGGCTCTTCACCGATTACCTCCTCGGTGAACTGCGCCTTTCGCTTAAAGCCGACCACGGTGGTAGTAATCTCCACTTCGCCCAGACATACATTTGTCCTGCCGTAGCTCTTCCTGCTTTCCGTCTTCAAGACGTGCAAATCATTGATTTCCCTGGCTATCGTATAGTAAGGAACCCTTGCCGGCTCAGCCCGTGCAGTACGACCGGGCAGGTCGAGCTCGGTTACCAGATAGGCTTCCCCCTGATGCAGGTAAACGGCGCCGGGGTGCAGCTGGAAAAGTGCAGTACCGGCTTCCACCGTCTCCAGTAAAGAATCGGTTGCGGTATTCATAAGGGCGATAATCTCACCCGATGCGGCGCGGATATTTACTTCCTGGGCGGGATAGGCGATAGCCGGCGAAATATGCCACCGCCCTAGTCTTTTTCTCAGTAAGCCCTGCCCCACCAGTTCCTCTATCTCCCGCATAAAGCCGTCACCGAAAAAGCCTTCATCGCTACTGTTTAAGGGCAACTCCCAGGCAGCGCATAAGAGGTGGCTCTTTAATATATAGGTGTTTTCCGGGTTAACCAGGGCGTTCTCAAAGCTCTTTTGGAAGAACGAATCGGGGTGGCGCATAAAATACTGGTCCAGGGGATTGTCCAGGGCGATAAGGAAGCTAAGCGACCGGGCTTTTCCCCGCCCACTCCGCCCCGCCTGCTGCCAGGCGCTGGAAATTGTCCCCGGGTAACCGGTGAGCACCGTCGCCTCCAGGTCACCGATATCAATGCCCAGCTCCAGGGCATTTGTCGCCACCACTCCCAGCAGGCGGCCGCTGAAAAGCTCCTGCTCTATCTGCCGCCTCTGCTGTGGCAGATAGCCCGCCCGGTACGCCTTCACCCTGCCGGCGTGAGGTGGGCTCGTCTCAGCCAGTCTCTGTTTTGAATATCTCGCCACCAGCTCCGTCAGCCGTCGGCTACGGGTAAAGGTTATAGTACGAATATCATGGCTTATCAGTTCGGCAAAGAGGCCGGCGGCTTCGCTATTGGCGCTCTTCCTTGCACTCTTAGCCTCATCTATAAGCGGCGGATTCCAGAAGACGAACTCCTTGCCGCCGTGAGGCGAGCCGTCGTCAGCGACCACGGTAAAAGGTAAGCCGACCAATTTTTCAGCGTGTTCGCCGGGGTTGTCAATCGTCGCCGAACAGCAAATGAACTGCGGGCTGGAGCCGTAGAGACGGCACAGGCGGCGCAGGCGGCGCAATACCAGGGCTACGTGGGAGCCGAAGACGCCACGATAGGTATGGGCTTCATCAATGACTACATACTTCAGATGGCGCAATAACCTTGCCCAGGACTGGTGGTTGGGCAATATACCGAGGTGCAGCATATCGGGGTTGGTAATTACTACCCTTGCCCGTCTTTTTACCTCGGAGCGCTCTTCGGATGGAGTATCGCCATCGAAGGTAGCCAATTGCTCGTAGCCCAGCAGGTCGGGGTAATAGAGCTCCAGAATGGAGCGCATCTGGTCCTGTGCCAGCGCCTTGGTCGGAAAAAGATAAAGAGCACAACTGCCCGTCTCGACTAACAGCGTCTCCAATACCGGGATGTTGTAGCACAGGCTCTTGCCACTGGCGCTTGAGGTGGATACCATCACCTGCTCACCGTTGCGGGCACAGTTAACCGCTTTTGCCTGGTGGGTATATAGCGGAAACAGGTTGTTCTCCTTGAGGGTGTTCTCCAGCTCCGTTACCAGGGGACTATCCAGCTCGGCAAAGCTGGCATCACGGGGCGGGATATGCTCAATGTGAGCAATCTGGCTGTCATAGCCGGGGCTGGCAATAAGGTAATCAATAAAGGCTGAGGTGTCCACTACAGCTCCAGTTCCCTAGCAGGGTATAATCTCTATCTTGTAGTCAAGCATCTCAACCTCAAAGCGACCGTTGTCAATAAAGTTCACCACCTTCGATAGAACCTCATTGGTATACCGGCTATCATTACTGATGCAGCAGGCTCCCAGGGTCGCCATTTGCCACAAATCCTGGTCTTCAACCTCGGCAACGGCAACATCAAACTTGTTCCTAACCTGAGCCTTGATGGACTTTAATATCCGCCTTTTACCCTTGAGGGACATATTCTCCGGTATACGAAGACTTATACGGCACACACCAACTATCATAATGCTTACGGCACTCAACCACTATAAAATATTTCAGCTACCAAGTCAATTATACATTTTTTATGTCAATGCACTATATCTGTTTTACACTAACTGACACTTATGTTATAATCTGCTAGCAAAGATAGCAGGAGATAAACTTGGATAAAGAAATAAAAGCAAGCATTATAGACGATTACAAGCTGCATGAAGGTGATAATGGCTCAACCGAAGTCCAGATAGCCGTGCTTACGGCGAGGGTGCACCAGCTAACCAGGCATATGGTAGCTAACAGACACGATTTCCACACCAAACACGGCTTGTTAAAGTTAATCGGCCAGCGAAGACGGCTACTTGTTTACCTGAACCGACAAGATGTCAGCCGCTACAAGAAGCTCATAAAAAGCCTCGGTCTCCGCAAGTAAAAGCCTTCGACTACAGTAACAAGGAGAGACTATTGACAACGCCTTATTCCCTTGAATGCGATTTTGGTGGTAGAAAACTCACTATAGAAACGGGAAAGCTCGCCAATCAAGCAAATGCGGCGGTGACCGTTCGTTACGGAGATACATTTGTTCTGGTAACCGCATGTATTAGCCCCAAACCGCGGGAAGGCACGGACTTCCTGCCCCTGACCATCGACTACGAGGAAAGGTTATACGCCGCCGGTAAGATACCGGGCGGCTTTATCCGCAGGGAGGGACGCCCCAGCGAGGAGGCGACGCTTACCTGCCGCCTGACAGACCGCCCCCTGCGCCCGTTACTACCCAAAGACTGGCGACGGGATATCCAGCTTTTAATCACCGTTTTATCCGTAGATCACGAGAACGACCCGAATATCCTTTCCATTATCGGCAGTTCAGCCGCTCTTTCAATCTCAGATATGCCGTTCGATGGCCCGGTAAGCGCCGTCCATGTTGGCTACATCAATAACGAGCTCGTCCTGAACCCGTTATTGCCCCAGATGGAAGAGAGCGTCCTTGACCTGGTTGTTGCCAGCACCAGGGAAGCGGTAATTATGCTTGAAGCCGGAGCCAACAATGTCAGTGAAGATATCGTCAGCCAGGCAATAAAGTTTGGCCACGAGGCTAACCAGCAGATTATTACCCTTCAGGAGCAGTTAAAGCAAGCCTGCGGCAAGCCAAAGGAAGAAGCCCCGGTCAATGAACTGCCACCCGAAGTAATGTCCGCCGTATCATCGGTTGCGGGTGAAAAGCTGCCCCAGGCTCTGAAGCACTCCGAAAAAGGGCCGCGGGATGAAGCACTGGGCAGCATTAAAAAAGAGCTTATAGCCAGCCTGGGAGAGACCTATTCCGAAACCGACATTCTTAACGGTTTTGATAAACTTATAAAGTCTGAAATAAGAAACAGCATCCTTACCAGGGGCAAGCGTGTTAGCGGCCGCAGCCTGACACAGGTGCGCCCCCTGAGTTGCGAAACGGGCTTGATTCCCCGCGTCCACGGCTCGGCAATGTTTACCCGTGGAGAGACACAGGTAATGACCATCACCACCCTGGGTCCCATCAGGAAGGAACAACAATTGGACGGCCTGGGCTTAGAAGAAACCAAGCGTTTCTTGCACCACTACAACTTCGGCCCATTCTCTACCGGTGAGGTTAGACGCGTCGGCACACCAAGCCGCCGCTCTATCGGCCACGGAGCGCTTGCAGAACGCGCACTGAAGCCCGTAATGCCCCCGGACATAGACTTCCCTTATACCATTCGGCTGGTATCGGAGGTACTCAGTTCCAGCGGCAGCACCTCAATGGCTAGCTCCTGCGCCTCCAGCCTGTCCCTGATGGACGCCGGCATACCGATAAAAGCAGCCGTAGCCGGCATATCTATCGGGCTGGTCACCGGTGAACAGGGAGACTATGCACTGCTGACCGATATTGAAGGCATGGAAGACAACTATGGCGATATGGACTTCAAGGTGGCCGGCACTTCTACCGGCATCACCGCCATTCAGCTCGATACCAAGCTCAAAGGATTGAGCCTGGAGATTCTGGATAAGTCTCTGGTTCAGGCAAAAGAAGCCCGCATGTTCATACTGGATGAAATGAACAAGGCAATCAGCGCCAGCCGGCCGGAGCTTAGCCCTTATGCGCCGCGGATGTACAAGATAGTGCTTCCTCCGGACAAAATCGGCGCCGTCATCGGGCCCGGCGGTAAGACCATCAGGGCTATTACCGAAGAGACCAAGACCACTATAGATATAAACAATGAGGGTATTGCCTTCATTGGCGCCATCAACGAGGAATCTGCCCAAAAGGCTATCAAGATAATAGAAAGCCTCACCAAAGAGGTAGAGGTTGGTGCTATCTATACCGGCAAGGTAGTCCGCATAATGACCTTTGGAGCCTTCGTCGAGATTCTGCCCGGCAAAGATGGCATGGTTCACATCAGCGAGCTGGCCGATTACCGGGTAGACAAGGTCGAGGATATAGTAAAGGTGGGCGATGAGGTTACCGTCAAGGTAACCGAAGTCGACAGCCAGGGCAGGGTAAACCTATCGCGCCGGGCTGCTCTTGAAAAAGAAGGCACGGAGCCTGGTGACAGAGACAGGGATTTCTCAAATTCTGAGCGCCCGCCCCGAAGACAGCAAAACTTCCGCCCTCCACAGCGCCCCCACCCGCCGACGACCAAGGGGCCGTACTAGCACAAAAGAGGGTAGAGCTATGAAGCCGATAAGGGTTGTAGTCCAGGGTGCCTCGGGGAGGATGGGGTTGGAGGTTGTCAATGCTCTATGCCACGAGCCGGAAACACAGCTGGTGGGTGCCGTAGAGCTCAAAGTCACCAATGATTCCCTGGCACTCCCCGACGGCTCCGGCAGCGTCCCTTTCTCTTCCGATTTAGAGTATATCCTTACCAGTTGCCGGCCCGAGGTGATAATAGATTTCAGTAATGCACGGGCGGCTATGTCGACGGTGCGTATCGCCACCAAACGGGGGATCAACCTGGTAATAGGCGCCACCGGTTTCACCGCTGAAGAGCTCGATGAGATTGACAACCTGGCAAAGGAAAACAGCGTCGGTGTTGTGGTCGCCCCCAACTTCGCCCTGGGCGCAGTGCTGATGATGCACCTGTCCCGCATCGCCGCCAAATACTTCGACTACGCCGAGATTATAGAGCTACACCACCACCTGAAAGCCGACGCCCCCTCCGGCACAGCCTTGAAAACTGCCCGGGCGATGGCGTCAGCCAGGGGCAAACCGTTCTGCCAGCCTCCGCAGGAAGAGACGGTAAACAGCCGCGGACAGAAGGTTGAGGGCGTTAC
>DAOUSH010000085.1 GCA_030627335.1 Dehalococcoidia bacterium
GGAATACGGTAATCCCCTTTGATTTCAGATAATTGATGGAATCGGAGACCATAGCAAGATTTTCCTTCAGGGTAGTCTCCAGCACCTGGGTCACCTGCAAGTCCGAGCTTTTACCGACGATAGTAACCACCCCCACCCCGGCTCCCGCCAATGCCTTAAGGTTGCTATCCGACTCCGCCCTGGTATTGGGCTTACGCGTACTACCAAAAGCAACCAGCCTGGCATTGGTCAGGCTGATACCCCTGGCTTTGTCGAAGAACTCGTCATCCTTGGGGCTGGAACCAGGCCAGCCACCCTCGATAAAGTGTATACCCAGCTCATCCAGGCGGCGTGTTATATTGAGTTTATCCACCACCGAGAAGGAGATACCCTCTCGCTGTGCCCCATCTCGCAGTGTGGTGTCGTAAAGCTGTATTAATGGCAACTGCTAGCCTCCTGCCCTCTCGGCGATTAGATCGCCCATCTTTTTAGTGCCTACCTTTGTTCTCCCTTCCCCCATTATATCATAGGTGCGGTAGCCTTCCTCCATCACCTTCTCCACGGCGTCTTCCACCTTCTTTGCTTCCTCAGTCAGCCCCAGTGAGTAACGCAACATCATCGCCATACTTATAATGGTGGCAATGGGATTAGCCATATCCTGCCTGGCGCGGCGCGGGGCACTGCCGTGGCTGGGCTCGTACATTCCCAAAGTGCGGCTGCCCTCTTTCGGCACCCCGGCCAGACTGGCAGAAGCCAGCATTCCCAACGAGCCGCCCAGCATTGAAGCCTCATCGGTCAGTATATCACCAAAGGTATTCTCGGTAACCAGCACGTCCAGATACCTGGGGTTCTGAATTATCCTCATAGCGCAGGCATCCACCAGCATATGCTCCAGATCAATATCGGGATAGTCCCGGGAGGCCTCAATCGTTACCTGCCGCCACAGCCGTGACGACTGCAGTACATTGGCTTTGTCCACCGAGATCAGCTTCTTCTTTCGCGTGCGGGCTATCCCGAAGCCCACCCTGACGATACGTTCAATCTCCTGCTCCGAGTAGACCATTGAGTCAACGGCACGCCGCCCCCGCGACGTTCGCCACTGCCTCTTGGGGCGCCCAAAATATAGCCCCCCGGTAAGCTCGCGGACAAAGATAAAGTCCACCCCCTTGATAACCTCCGGCTTAAAATTGGTGTTGTCGATAAGCGACGGATAGACGGTCACAGGGCGCAGATTGGCGAATAGCCCCAGCTCTTTCCTAAGCGCCAGCAAGCCGTCCTCCGGGTGAACCGGCGCCTGCGGGTCATCATACTTGGGGTCGCCGACGGCGCCCAGTAATACGGCATCGCTCCGCCGGCACATCTTCAGGGTATCTATAGAAAGGGAAGTTCCCTCTTTTTCAATCGCCACGCCTCCCACCAGACCATAGTTCAGGTTGAAACCATGCCCGAACCTATTGCCTACCGCTCCTAAAACCTTAACCGCCTCCTCGATAATCTCAGGTCCGATGCCATCACCGGGCAAAACCGCCAGTTTAAACTCCACTTCAGACTCCCTTCTCAACCAGTCTTTTTTTAGTATATTCGATGAGCCCGCCAACGGCGATAAGCTTCGCCATAAAATCGGGGTATGGCTTGGCGTTATACTCGCCACCTCGGGTTATGTTCTTTATTTTGCCATTAGTTATGTCTATTTCTAAAGTGTCCCCGTCTTCGGTGCTGTCCACCGCCTTCCCACACTCAAGCAAGGGCAACCCGATATTGATAGCGTTGCGGAAGAATATACGGGCGAAGCTTTTAGCGATAACGCAGGATACCCCTGCCGCTTTGATTGCCAGCGGGGCGTGCTCCCGCGACGAGCCACAGCCGAAGTTAGTGGTCGCCATAATTATACCCCCCGGCTTCACCCTCCTGACGAAATCGGCATCTATATCCTCCATGCAGTGCTTCGCCAGCTCCTCCGGTTGGGACACATTGAGATACCGCGCCGGTATTATGGCATCGGTGTCCACATCGGCGCCGTATTTATGCACTTTACCTTTGAGCATTAGATTAACACCCTTAAATATTTATAGTCCTTAACTAGACTTCTATATATTCTATAGATGAGGTTGGTTCGGGGATTGGCAAGCCGTCTTCGTCAAGCCCTTCAATATGAAAGTTAATGGCTTCTTTTATATTCTTTTCTACCTCATCGCGTGTTTTTCCAGTAGCGATACACCCCGGTATATCTGGAGAATAGGCAGAGTAATTATTGCCAGCCTTTTCAAAGATAACCAGATACTTATACATAATACTACTCCTTTAGTTTTGCCTGTTTCAAAATACTATTTAGTGTCCCCGATGCTACATCATGATTTAGATTACCGGCAATAGTGACACGACCTAGCTTTGTCGGATGCTTGTATTGACGGTGACTGCCACGAGTGGCAACAATATACCAGCCATCATCCTCAATCACCTTAATTATATCACGGACCTTCATATGGCTTAGTATTCTCCATTACTTTGAAGATTATTTACCAACCCACCACCCTTTGAAGTTTCTCGGCTCGGTATGTATGAACTGTACCTCTAATAACCCGAAGGGCAGATACCCACGGACAAAGCCCGCGGGTATCTGCCCAGGATAGGTTACCCATTCATCCAATTGTCAAATTGAAGTCCCTTGCAACCTTTTTCATAACTTCAGGATAAGGGCAATCAGCATAGGAAGCAGTGGGTGTTGATCTTTTATTTATGAGTTCTCTCCCGTTCTCGCGAAAGACGGCTATGACCTGGTTTTTCATCTTCTGAGTTTTTCTCCTCCTTTTCTTGTGTTCTTCGGGCGTGAAAGTAGATTGGAATCGTTCGAGATAATACGCGTACATCTTAATATTACTTTTTACCAAGTATTTTTCGACTGCCTGCCTAGCCCCTTCGGTAAAGGCTGTTTTATTACCTTCGTCTTCTGGAAACTTGAGAATATCATGGGCAACATACTGGTAAACTTGGTTCTGCGTGCTTTTTCTATTTTCAAGATGCGCAGCCAACCTTCGGAAGACAGGCCTTGCGGTGATGACCCTTGTGTCCCCAGTCTGTCCCACGTAGAAGTACATACTACGCCCATGGGAGATTTCGACAATATAAAGTAGATACCGTCTTCTAAAATGCTCTCCTATTAACTCAGTAACCAAGTCTGCCATTTAGAGTACCTCCTTTTTTGCTATTTAGGAACGCCTGTCATTCACTCTCCGCCAGCGCCTTCTCAAAATCCTTTACCTTTGGCGGCCTTTTGCCTTTGCCCGGCTCAATGGTATGCCCTTCTTCTCTCAA
>DAOUSH010000016.1 GCA_030627335.1 Dehalococcoidia bacterium
ACTGTTTTTTCCGCCCACACCTGAACCTTGCCGCTGGCAAGGTCAATCTTGACCGATATTTCCTGATTTGGAGAGAAGTTATCCCTGCGATAAGCCGATTCCAGCGCCGCCTCCACCGCACCCAGTACCACCTCCCGGGGCAGGTTCTTCTCTGCTGATAGCTGAGTTATAGCCAGCACAAAGTCACTCTTCATCCCGGCACCAGACCTTTTTTTTCATTGTTTCCACACAATAAAAAAGTGGGTTTGAGCCCACTCCAATACATCATCTTCTTCTGTTTTCAGCATATCACAAATGGTCTTAAGTTGCAACGCCTCCACACGGCAGGAGGCTATTTCTCACTGCAATTGACACCCGCCAGGCTTCACGCTAACATAGTGAAGCGGAATGATATTATGCTAGCCAAGGTAACGAGTTGTGCCCTTATCGGGCTGGAAGGTGCCATCGTTGAGGTTGAGGTAGATATTTCTCCCGGCTTGCCCTCATTCACCCTCGTCGGGCTACCCGACGCCGCTGTCCAGGAAGCCAAGGAACGTGTCCGCGCCGCCATTCGTAACTCCGGCTACGCCTTCCCCACCAAGCGCATCATCGTCAACCTGGCACCGGCCAACCTAAAAAAGGCTGGCCCGGCCTACGACCTGCCCATCGCCATCGGCATCCTTATCAGCTCGGAGCAGTTAACCGCCGATGTCTCCCAGACCCTTCTCCTCGGCGAGCTGTCCCTGGACGGCAGTCTTCGCCACACCAATGGCATACTGCCCATGGTGGATATGGCACATCAGAAGGGGCTTACCAAAGTCATCGTACCTGATGCCGATGCCAGAGAGGCATCAATGGTAGAAGGTATTAAAATCATCCCCTTTTCTTCACTGGCTCAGCTAACCAGCTATCTATGCGGCGAAATACCACCCCCTGAGTATGAGCCATACGAATTTGAAAAAGACGCCCCCACGGAACGGCCTACAGTTGATTTAGCCTACATCAAGGGGCAGGAACATATCAAACGTGCTTTAGAAGTCGCCGCCGCCGGTGGTCATAATATGGTAATGTGCGGTCCCCCGGGAAGCGGTAAAACATTACTGGCACGCTCCCTGCCATCAATACTGCCGCCTATGACCAATGCGGAAGCCCTGGAGGTAACCAAGGTCTACAGCGCCAGCGGTCTATTGCCACCGGATACCCCCCTACTGCGCCAGCGACCCTTTCGTTCCCCCCACTATACCTTGTCCAACGCTGGCCTGGTCGGCGGGGGGCAATGGCCCAAACCGGGTGAAATTAGCCTGAGCCACCGGGGAGTGCTCTTCCTTGACGAGCTACCCGAGTTCGGCCACTCACTGCTTGAGGTATTACGCCAGCCCCTCGAGGATAAGGTGGTCACCATAAGCCGGGCTAAAGGGAGCGTTACCTTCCCGGCCAACTTTATGCTGGTGGGGGCAATGAACCCCTGTCCCTGCGGCTACTACAATGACAGTTTCCGGCAGTGCACATGCCCTCCCGGGCTGGTATCACGTTACCAGAAACGCATCAGCGGGCCATTTCTTGACCGGGTCGATATATTTGTTGAGGTCCCCCACATAGAATATGAAAAGCTGGCCGATGACAGGCTCGGGGAGCGATCAGAGAAGGTTCAAGCCCGCGTCACCGCCGCCCGCCAGCGACAACTGGAGCGCTTCAAAGGCACCAAGCTGACATGCAACGCCGAAATGATGCCCACCGAGGTCAGGGACTTCTGCCAGTCGGAAGAAGACGCCCAGAGCCTGCTTAAGGCAGCTATGAAACAGCTTCACCTCTCCGCCCGGGCTTTTCACCGCATACTGAAACTGGCGCGCACCATCGCCGACCTGGAAAACAGTGATATAATCAAGGCAAATCAGATAGCCGAAGCCATCCAGTATCGACCGAGGCGGATGGTTTAACCAGAAAGTGAGGCACAATGAAAAAGAAAAAAGGTGAATCAACCGGTCACTGGCTTATAAGAGTAATCAGAAAGAATTTCCTGGCTGGTCTTCTGATTGTCTTTCCGCTGGCTATCGCCGTCTGGTTCTTATGGTGGCTCTTTTCCAGCGTCGACAACCTGTTGCAGCCGTTAATCGAAGCCATTTTCGAGCGGGAAATCCCCGGGCTCGGCTTCGGTATATTCCTCGTCCTGACATACATCACCGGGATAATCGCCAGCAACTACCTGGGCAAGAAACTAATCCGCTCCGCCGAATCAATTCTAACCAGGGTTCCTGTGTTCCGGCAGATATATATCGGCGCCAAACAGGTCGTCGAGGGGCTTTCCGGAGCGGGGATGAACAAGGCCGCCTTCCGCGAGGTGGTCTTTGTCGAGTTCCCCAGGGACGGGATGACAACCCTGGCTTTTATCACCAATGAAGTAACCAATAAATCAGGGGAGAAGATCTATGCCATCTACATCCCAACAGCACCGATACCGACATCGGGCTACTTTGAAATGGTTACCGAGGACAAGATTACCCATACCGATATATCGGTCGATGAGGGGTTAAAGATAGTCATCTCCAGCGGTATGATATTACCCAGCGAGGTAACAACCGGCAAGCAGCCGCTCAAAGCCCCCAGGTCTATAGCCGATATTTTTACGTCAACCCCAAAACCAGAAAGCTCCCCCGATGATAAGCATGGCTAGACCAACGACAACGGCTATAACGCCGCCTATCTTCAAGCCTCCTGGCTCGGGCCTTTCCGGGGTGTGCTCCATATACTCCCGCAGGTCATTGCGGTTTGCAATGGCCCTGTAGTATTCCTTTTCCTCTCCCACACCCCAGAACAGAGCCACCACTCCAAGCACGATAAACAGACCACCAAGCCCCATCAACACCCATAAGTCCATATGTGGCATAGCCAAACCCCTCCACTCCGGAGTGTCATTCAGGCAATAACTATATCGGTTTCAGGCAGCGTTTTCAAGTCTACGCTTTTTATTTAATCTCGGCAGTAGCCCCGGCCGCTTCCAGTTTGGCTTTTGCCGCCGCTGCTTCGTCCTTGCTAACACCTTCTTTGACTGCCTTGGGCGCGGCTTCCACCAGGTCCTTGGACTCCTTCAGCCCCAGCACGGTCAGTTCGCGTACTGCCCTGATGACATTAATCTTGTTAGCGCCGATCTCTTTCAGGATAACATCGAATTCCGTCTTCTCTTCTTCAGCCGCCGGTGCCGCCGCTTGAGCCGGTGCCGCCGCCATCATCGGAGCCGCCGCCGTGACGCCAAACTCTTCTTCCAGAGTTTTGACCAGATCAGACAACTCAAGAACGTTCATTTTCTTGACGGCGTTCAGAATATCTTCCACCGCCGAACTCTTCTTGGCAACCTTTGCCTTGGTTTCTTCCTTTTTCTCCGGTGCCGGTTTCTTCTCTGCGGCTGCTTCGCCGGCTTCTTCGTTGGTCGCTGTTTCTTTGTCTGTCATCCTAATTTTCCTCCAATTGTTTAATTCTTGATTGTAATACTCCCATGAAACCCCTTATCGGGCTGGCAAGACAATTTACCAGGCCGGTGATAGGGGCCTGCATCCCGGCAAGAACCTGGGCTATCAATACCTCCCGTTGTGGTAGACTAGCCAGCCTTACGACCTCGTCTGCGGTAAGCAGTCTATCGCCTAATAACCCACTCTTGATGCTCAGTCGGGAATCCGAGCCTTTGATATAGTCGTTTATTGCTCGGGCTGGCTCAGCCACATCACCATAGCCAAAAGCGATGGCTATCGGGCCCTCAAATGAGCTGACCAGGAAGTCCTTGTTCGCCTTTTCGGCGGCGAAACGAGCCAGGGTATTCTTGACCACCCGATATTCAATATTCAGCTCCCTGAGTTTACGACGCAAGATTGTCAGCTCGGACGCCGATAGCCCCTGATAATCGGTCAGAACAGCCGCACTGCACCCAGTGATTGTTTCCTTCAGCTCATCAACGATTCGTATCTTCTGTTCTCGAGCCATACTTATACCTCCTGTCCCCTTTATATTATATGTATTAAAAAAGCCCCTGTGCCTGCGGCACAAGGACTCGACCCGATAAACTAACTTCAGGTCTTCTATCCTCGGCAGGCATGACAATTAAGCCTCTAACCGGCACCCGCTATCTCCGGATAACACCGAAACCTAAACTATTCAGTTTTTAATATTCTGCCCCTCTTCTTTCCCTAAGAGGCAGCCATAGCGGTGATCGTCTTAAGGTCAAGCCTGATTCCCGGACCCATTGTAGTCGTCAGATAAGCGCTCTTTATATACTGTCCCTTGGCGCCACTTGGTTTAGCCCTTACCACCGCCTCTACCACCGCCATCAGGTTCTCTATTATTTTATCACCCTCGAAACTGATCTTGCCCAGTGGCAGATGTATAATAGCCGTCCGGTCCAG
This sequence comes from Dehalococcoidia bacterium, assembly GCA_030627335.1. GTDB lineage: Bacteria > Chloroflexota > Dehalococcoidia > Dehalococcoidales > W693 > W693. Next base: position 4,371 of record DAOUSH010000016.1, read on the forward strand.
CTTAAACTCCACCCTGCCCTTGCCGGCATCGTTTATCACCCTAGGCAGGTCATCGGCGGCAACAACTGTGCCCGACTTGGGATTGGGCATTAGCCCCCTTCTCCCCAGAACCTTACCCAACTTGCCCACCTTACCCATCATTTCCGGGGTAGCTATAGCCGTATCGAACTCCAGCCAGCCGCCCTCCACCTTCTTGATCAGCTCATCGCCGCCAACGATGTCGGCGCCGGCTGTCTGGGCAATCCTCTCCGCCTCCCCCTGGGCAAAGACAAGAATACGTATCTTCTTCCCCAATCCGTGCGGCAGAAGGGCAACGCCGCGCACCTGCTGGCTGGCATTCCTCGGGTCGACACCCATCCGCAGGTGGAGTTCAAGCGTCTCGTCGAACTTGGCATAAGCCGCCTTCTTGGCTAGCTCTACCGCCTCCTGTGGCAGATAGGCCCTTTCCTTATCCAGTAGTTTAACCGCTTCTTTGTAATTTTTTCCTTGTTCTGTCATCTTCTACTCTATCCTAATGCCCATACTCCGGGCGGTGCCGGCGATTATCCGCTCGGCGCCCTCAATATCCTTGGCGTTCAGGTCTTTAGCCTTAAGCTGGGCTATCTCGCGAAGTTTCTCTCGCGATAGCACCATAGGTTCATCATGCCCCACGGCACCAGCTCCTTTTTCCACGCCCAGCGCTTTTTTCAACAGGTCAGTGGCTAGCGGCGTCTTGGTGATAAAGGAGAATGACCGGTCAGCGTAGACGGTTATCTCAACCGGTATGATAGAGCCGGTCTGTTTCGTCGTGCGCTCATTGAACTCCTTGCAAAAGCCCATAATGTTAATCCCCTGCTGGCCCAGAGCCGGACCCACCGGGGGTGCCGGGTTTGCCTGCCCGGCTGGAATATGCAGTTTAACTATCGCTTTTACCTTCTTAGCCACTTATCTCTCCCAGTATAAATCTATATAGCATACCTAGAGCTTCTCCACCTGCAGGAAGTCGAGCTTAACCGGCGTTTCACGGCCGAAGAGGGACAGCAGTACCTTTACCTTGCCCTTCTCGGCGTCTATCTCATCCACCGTGCCTATAAAATCAATGAAGGGGCCGTCAATGACACGTATGCTCTGCCCCTGCCGAAAGCCGACCTTGACCCTCGGCGCCTCAGCCTCCATCTGTTTCATAATCTGGCTGACCTCTTCTTCCTGCAACGGTATCGGCTTGTTGCCGCCGCTCACGAAACCGGTAACCCCGGGCGTATTACGCACTATGCTCCAGCCCTGGTCATTCATTTTCATCTGAACCAGTATGTAGCCGGGCAATATCTTCTTGGTTACCGTGCGCCGTTGCCCGTTTTTAACCTCAATCTCATCCTCGGTAGGTATAACCACCTCAAGGATGTCCCCGGTAGAATCCATCGACTTGATACGCAGTTCAAGATTATTCTTGACCCGTTCCTCATATCCCGAGTATGTATGAACCGCATACCAGTTTTTTTGTTCTCCAGCCACTGACACTCTCTCTTGAGTCGGACTATTCAATAACTCTCCCCCGTAGCTTTACCCACCGATAATCAGTTTATCAACAAGGAAGCTAAATACATAATCAATTGCTCCCAGCACAATACCTACCGAAACAGCGACCACCAGCACCAAAGCCGTCAGATACACTGCCTCCCGCCGGGAAAGCCAGACCACCTTCTTAAGCTCGGCGATAGTCTCGCCAATAAATCTAAATCTGGGGCCTTTTTTTGTCGCCGGATTTACCATGTGAGATATTCCATAACATCCCCCGATTGCGATGTACTATTTAACCTCCCTGTGGAGGTTATAGGCACGGCAACGAGGGCAATACTTCTTCAACTCTAGCCGCTGGGAGTCGTTCCTTTTATTCTTGGTAGTTGTATACGTTCTCTCCTTGCACTCGCTGCAGGCAAGATGAATTATAACCCTGGCTTCAGTCTTCTTAGCCATACTACTCTAAAATCTTGGAAAAGGCTCCGGCGCCTACGGTCCTGCCCCCTTCTCTGATGGCAAACCTCAATCCCTTCTCCAGCGCGACCGGATAAATAAGCTTTATCTTCATCTTGGTATTATCGCCGGGCATAACCATCTCCACCCCTTCCGGCAGTTCAATGATGCCGGTAACATCAGTAGTCCTGATATAGAACTGGGGTTTATAGCCATTGAAGAACGGTGTATGCCTACCACCCTCTTCCTTGGCCAGAACATAAACCTCGGCTTCGGCATAGGTATGTGGCTTGATACTGCCCGGTGCCGCCAGCACTTGGCCTCGCTCGACATCCTCTCGCTCAACACCCCTCAGCAGAACGCCGACAGCATCTCCCGGCTCAGCATTGTCCAGTATCTTGTGGAACATCTCCAGGCTGGTGGCGACTACCTTGCGCGGTTCATGGTGCAAGCCGACAATCTCGACCTCGTCACCAGGATTGATAACCCCTCTTTCGACCCTTCCCGTAGGCACAGTGCCCCGCCCCTTGATGCTGAATACATCCTCTACAGACATCAGGAATGGCTGGTCTTTGGGCCGTGGTGGTATCGGGATATATCTATCAACTTCATCCATCAGCTTAAGTATGGGGCCACACCACTGGCATTCTTGCTTACCACAACCACACTCCAGCGCTTTGATGGCGCTTATCCTCACTATGGGCACTTCATCTCCCGGGAAGTTATACTTGTTCAGCAGCTCCCTCACCTCCATCTCCACCAGCTCCAGAAGCTCTTCGTCATCCATCATATCTACTTTATTGAGAGCGACCACCATAGAGGGAACCTCCACCTGTCGTGCCAGCAGGACATGCTCCCTGGTCTGAGGCATGGGGCCATCCGGGGCGCTGACCACCAGTATGGCTCCATCCATCTGGGCGGCTCCCGTTATCATATTTTTGATGAAGTCGGCATGCCCAGGACAATCGATGTGAGCATAATGACGCTTCTCCGTCTCATATTCAATATGAGCGATAGCGA
>DAOUSH010000077.1 GCA_030627335.1 Dehalococcoidia bacterium
CATACCCAGGAAGAAGAGGCAATATACGCACTGAATGCAGAGACGGGGACGATAATCTGGGATACCCCGTTAGATAGTGAGTGAGGTAGTTTAGTTGGATATCGGAGCCATATGGGACCTGATTATACTACAGCCGATGATAAACGTCGCCATCGGGCTGTCGGATATCCTCTTCAGTAGCTTCGGCCTGACCATTATTGCCCTGACTATTGTTATCCGCGGGGTGATGTATCCCCTCACCCGAAAACAGCTTCATGCCACCAAGGCTATGCAGAGCCTCCAGCCGAAATTAGCTGAACTAAAGAAGAAACACGGCAAGGACAAACAGAAGCTGGCACAGGAGCAGATGAAGCTGTATAAGGAGTCGGGAGTGAGCCCCACCGGTTGCCTGATGCCGATGCTGATTCAGATGCCCATCTGGATAGCCCTTTACCAGGCGATTATACGAATATTAGCCGTAGACCCGCAGAGCTTCTTGAACCTTTCCCACTATCTGTACGACTGGCCGATAGTCTATTCGGCATTGCCATTGCAGCAGCATTTCCTATGGCTGAACCTGGCAAGCTCGGATTTCATACTGGCAATACTGGTCGGTGCTTCTATGTGGGCGTCGCAGAAGATGACCACACCGGTCACCACTGACCCCAAACAGCAGGCACAGGGCCGGACAATGCTGATTATGATGCCGCTTATGTTTACCTTCCTCTCCCTGTCTTTCCCCAGTGGCTTGGCATTATACTGGGTAGTGTCCAACTTTATAACCATCGCCATGCAGTATATTGCTACCGGTAGCTGGGGAGGGCTGGCAGGGCTGATTCCGGCCAGGTTTAAGAAAGCAGACGGCAGAGATAAAAAGCTAAAGAAACGCATCACTGAGGTGGAGCAGGTAGCTCCAGCGAGCGAGGATCTACAGGCTGATATTGTAGAGACCGATAATGAACAGGAAGAAGGGGTAAGCGATGAAAGAGGTGGAGAGAAGCTCCAGGACAGTGGCGGAAGCTATCGAGCTAGCCTTAGAAGAGTTGGGCGCCGACCGAAAGGAAGTAGAGGTAGACGTCCTAAGCGAAGGTAGCCACGGTGTCTTTGGTATAGGGGCTGAGGAAGCCAGGGTAAGAGTAAGGCTGGTTGAGCCAGCGGTGACTGAGGAAGCCGCTGAACTGTCAACGGATGACGTTGTCGAGGTTGCCCGGGATATACTGGAGACGATTCTGGAAAAGGCAGGGGTAACGGCGACAACTACCTATCGGGCTGATGCCGTCGTTCAGGAAGCCGAGAGAACGCCGCCTCCAATCATCTTTGATGTCAAGGGTGAAGACCTGGGTATATTAATCGGTCGGCAGGGACAAACGCTGTCCTGCCTGCAGTATATTGTCCGGCTTATAGTAGGCAACCGGATGAAAACTACAACGCCACCGATAGTTATTGATGTCAACGGTTATAAACAGCAGCGCTATCAGACACTAAAGACACTGGCACAGCGTATGGCGGAGGAGGTTGAGGCTAACGGCGAGCCGTTTACCCTGGAGCCGATGTCAGCCTATGAGAGGCGTATTATCCACCTGACCCTGACGGGACACCCCGGTGTTACCACCCAGAGCACCGGCGTTGGCGAAGCCCGCAAGGTGGTCATTATACCCCGCGAGCAGTAACTGCATCCGGGAACTGGTCGCAAACATGTGGCTGATGAGAAAGACCTCCTTGATTTATTATACGGCGTATGATAGCCTTTACCGGAAAAAGGTGTAGACGGAGAAGAGTAAGAGGGGAACCGGTAGCCAGCGAATCTGGTATGGTGAAAGCAGATAAGCAGATGCCTCTGAAAATCACTCCCGAGCTATCAACCGAAAGGTGGACAGAAGCCACCGAGTAGACTTGGTCGGTTGTGTCAGCCGTTATCGTGGCAGGGGTAAGAATGTGCCTTAAAGAGTGCCCCCGCAGTGTTGGTGGGGGAACCGGGGTGGTACCGCGGGTATAAAAATCCCGTCCCCAGAGGACGGGATTAATTATTTTAGAAAGGTCTTGAAGTGATGTTTAAGCCGGTGGCAAGCAGAGTAGATTTCCCACAGCTGGAAAAGGGAATACTGGAATTGTGGCGGGAGAAGAACATCTTTCAGAGGAGCCTGGAAGCCCGCCGTAACGGGGTCCGTTTTAACCTCTACGAAGGACCGCCGACAGCTAATGGCAGCCCGGGCATCCACCATGTGCTGTCCAGGGTGTTCAAGGATGTAATCCCACGCTATAAAACGATGAAGGGCTATTATGCGCCGCGCATCGCCGGCTGGGATACGCACGGCTTGCCGGTGGAGCTGGAGGTGGAGAAAGAACTGGGCTTCTCCAGTAAAGCAGACATCGAGAAATACGGCATAGATAAGTTCAACGAATGCTGTCGGCAGAGCGTATTTCGCTATCTAAAGGAATGGAACAACCTGACCGAGCGTATCGGCTTCTGGCTTGACCTGGAACACCCCTATATAACTATGAACAACAGCTACATTGAAAGCGTCTGGTGGGCGATAAAGCAGATGTGGGATAAAGGGCTGGTTTATCAGGGTTATAAAACGGCGGCCCACTGTCCAAGGTGTGGCACTTCATTAAGCTCTCACGAGGTAGCATTGGGCTATAAGGATAATACTGAAGACCCATCCATTTACATAAAGTTTAAGGTCGCACCAATAACAATGCTGAAAACTGCCGGACAAAAAAAGATATATGAACTTTCGCAAGATAAGCCAATCTATTTCCTTGCATGGACAACCACACCCTGGACACTAGCTGGCAATACTGCTCTAGCTGTAGCTGCTGATGCGAAATATGCAGTTGTGGATATAAATAATGAATATATCATATTGGCTAACGATATGCGTGAAAATGTGGGGTTGGGAGATTGCAAAATAGCGGAGATAATAACGGGGAGTAACTTAATTAACACTGAATATCAGCCCCTTTACAATCCGCACCAGTTTGATGTTGAAAGACTACACTTTAAAACTGCTGGTAGCTCGGAGCTTGAAGTGCAGCCAGAAAACCAAGACTTGACATATCGTGTTATCGCTACGGACTTTGTATCTCTGGAAGAAGGAACAGGCATTGTTCATATGGCGCCTGCTTTTGGTGAGGTTGATTTTGAGGCTGGCAAAGAACAACAACTGGATTTCGTTCAGAATGTGGATTTACAAGGTATTGTGACCGGCAGCTTCCCTTTCTCCGGCAAGTTCGTTAAAGATGCTGACTCACTGGTTATTGATGACCTAAAATCAAAGGGGTTGCTCTACAAGAGCGAAACGGTTTGCCATACCTATCCATTCTGCTGGCGTTGTGATACACCTCTTCTCTACTATGTTAAGGAGAGTTGGTATATAAGGACAACAGCAGTCAAAGATATGCTTATTTCCGGCAATAGTGAGATAAACTGGTATCCGGAACACATTAAGAACGGGCGCTTCGGCGACTGGCTGGAGAATAATGTAGACTGGGCTTTCTCCCGTGAACGATACTGGGGCACACCGCTGCCAGTGTGGCACTGTGAATCCTGCGGTATCTGTGAGTGTATCGGCGGGTTGGAAGAGCTTAAGAGAAAGCCGGGTTTAAGTGAGCTGAAGGAGCCGTTGGATTTGCACCG
>DAOUSH010000105.1 GCA_030627335.1 Dehalococcoidia bacterium
ATATTACGGGAAACGAAGTGGTATAGTGCATGGCGCTGATGTTAATGTTTCATTTGAAGATATTATTAACTTTGGCACATTAATACGTGATTTAGCATTATCATTGCTGAAAAGGTTAGAAGAACCAGGATGTGAATTAAAGGGAGTTAATGAATTAGCAGCTTGGGTTAAAAAACAAAAATACACCTAATGATTAGGAGGAAATAATGCCAACAGCTAAAGTAGGGGTTATCGGCGGCACGGGGCTGTATGACATTGAAGGGCTGGCGGATGCGGAAGAAGTTGACATAAACACCCCATTCGGCAAGCCGAGTGATACTATTGTCGTCGGTAAATTAGAGGGGGTGGGGGTCGCTTTCCTGCCGCGGCACGGGCGGGGGCACCATATATTGCCCACCGAGGTGCCGTCGCGGGCAAACATATACGCCCTTAAGTCTCTGGGGGTGGAGCATATCATCGCCATAAACTCCGTCGGCAGCCTCAGGGAAGAAATCAGGCACGGAGAGCTGGTTATCGTAGACCAGCTTATAGACCGCACCAGGGGCAGAGTAAGCACATACTTTGGCGATGGTATTGTTGCCCATATCCAGTTCGCCGACCCTTTTTGCCCCGAGCTGAGGCAGGTATTATTCGAAGCCGCCAAGAAAGCGGCGGCGGACGTCCACCCAAAAGGCACCTATGTGGCAATGGAAGGACCCGCCTTCTCCACCAGAGCCGAATCAAGGCTGTACCAATCGTGGGGGGCTGATGTTATCGGTATGACGGCTCTGCCCGAAGCCAAACTAGCACGGGAGGCTGAAATCTGTTACGCTATTATTGCCTGCTCTACCGACTATGACTCATGGCACGAATACAAAGAGCCGGTATCGGTGGAAATGATAATCGGTACACTGCACCGCAATATAGAGCTATCGAAAAAAATCATTAAACTGGCAATAAGCCGTGTACCCTCCGGCAGGGATTGCGTGTGCGCTTCTGCGATGAGGGGGGCTATAATTACCACCCCGGACGCCATACCAGCGGAACAGAAGAAAAAACTCGGACTGATTATAGAGAAATACATCAGCTAGGACTTTGCTTATGCCCGATGCAAGATTCAACTGCCTGCCGACCATAATAGGCAGTATGCCCCATACCGACCCGGTAAAGGCATGCTCATTGATAGCCGAATACCTTAAAGAAATACCAGCATGGCCACAGTTACCCAGACGCTCCTTCAAGGAGAGCATGTGTCCCCAGTTCAGCCAGGGATTCCCCGGCGTAGTGGTCACGGAGAACAGTATCTACACCGACCGCTCACAGGACTGGGATGAGCCGCTGGAGGAGCTTTACACAGCCTATCTGGAAAACAATGTTGGCAGGTATCCCGTCGGCGCCGATTACGCCGCCGGTCTGCACGCCTTTCTTTCTCTGGAAAACCTTTCGCCCAAAGCGGTCAAGGGGCAGGTAACGGGGCCGATAAGCTTCGGGCTGACCGTCACCGATGACAGCAAGCGGGCTATTCTCTACGACGATATGCTGTCCGACGCCGCCGCCAAACTGCTGCGGCTCAAGGCAGGCTGGCAGGAGAAGGCGCTGGCTAAAATCTCCAAAAATACCATTATCTTTATCGACGAGCCGGCAATGTCTTCCTACGGCTCCGCCTTTTTCTCCCTGCCCAAGGAGAAGGTTGTCGCCTTATTGGAGGAGGTGTTGGGTGGCATCGGCGGGATCAAGGGAATACACTGCTGCGGCAACACCGACTGGTCGCTTATCCTGGGCACCAGCACCGATATCGTCAGCTTTGACGCCTATAATTACGCCGAGAGCCTTACACTTTACCCTGCGGAGGTGAAAAAGCTCCTGGACAGGAAAGGGGCTATCGCCTGGGGGATTGTGCCAAATACTGAAGATAGCCTGATTAACGAGACAGTCTCCAGCCTCAAGGACCGCCTGGAGGAGGCGATGGCGCCATTCACCAGAAAGGGGATACCCTTCAAGCAGCTAATTGAGCAGGGGCTTCTCACCCCGAGCTGTAGTCTGGCGTCTCTCACTGAAGAAGCGTCCGCCCAGGCTCTGGGGATGCTCTCCGAGCTATCGGCAAATATTAGAAAACGGTATAGGTAAAGGATTGGTATATTGGAAAATGTATTGCTAAAAGTGAGACTTGATATTGAGCCAGTTACTTGGGGGAGTAAGAAGGATTCTCAAAGGAGAGAGGAAATAAGAGAAGCTATATTAGAAAAAGTCCCTGAGTTTAGTAAACAGTATATGGAGCACATTATAAACCAGTGTGAAGAGATTGGTGTCAAATTAAACTGCTATCTAACTAATCCGACAGCAAAAGATATAGATAACTTAACCAAAATCCCAATAGATGCGGTCTTCTTTTCAGCGAAGAATGAAGATGGATATAAAGAATGGGAAAGCAAAATCACATCACTAGTGGTGAAAAAGATAAAAAGCTTTAAAAATGAACTTGAGATTGTGATTTATGGAAAATGACCATTTATCTTTGCCTCTTAATGATAGGGGGTGTTTGAGAGAGGGGCTTCGCCCCTCTCTAACCTATATTCCCCCTTCCCTTGTGGAAGGGAAGGGGGTTAGGGGGATGGGTTTCTA
>DAOUSH010000093.1 GCA_030627335.1 Dehalococcoidia bacterium
CTTGCCGATGGCGGGTTGTTCCTTAACCATGAGCAGGGTGGCAACCAGGGCAACGAGAAGCACCGCCCCCGGTATAGCCAGGGAGAGCCACAACCACAGGCTGCCCTCTCCGGCGTAGTAGCGGTCCATAAAGACGCTTATCAGCAGTATGGAAACAGCACCGCCGGCTATCTCCAGCATTGTCTTGATTCCCGAGGCGCGTCCCCGCTTGCCTTCCGGCACCAGGTCTGGAATAAAGCCCTGATACGGCCCCTGCGCCGTGTTGTTGCTGACCTGCATCAGACAGTAAACGACAAGAACGGCGGCGTAGCTACCCGCCAGTCCTATCCCGGGCAGGAGCATAAGCAGGAATATAATGCCCAACAGGATGAAGGGGCGCCGCCGCCCCCAGCTAAAGCCGGAGCGGTCGCTGATGGCGCCGGCTATCGGCTGGACGACCATTGCCAGCATCAATCCGGTAAAGGTGAGTATACCGAGGTAGGTGTTCTTCTCCGATTCGGCAACAAAATCCAGCAGCCTGAGGGGCAGGATGATGGTGTGCATGCTCTGCCACAGGGCTGACATGGCAAAGCCGAGGAGGGTAATTTTGAGGTAGTCAACAGATTTGAACCCCCGGGCGTTGCCGGCTAATTCGCGCTTCACTTCAGGCTAAAGCATAGCAGAGCCAGAACTGGGAGGCAACAGGTATCGCTACGGGTAAACTGCTATAGCCTCAAGCCCGGTGGTCTCCGGTAGGCCCAGCATCAGGTTCATGTTTTGGACTGCCTGCCCGGCGGCGCCTTTTATCAGGTTATCGATACAGCTTATCACCACCAGCATGCCGGTTCTGGTATCGATGGTCGGGTGGATAAGGCACAGGTTTGAGCCAGAGGTGTGCTTGGTGTGGGGTGGGGAATCTAATACCTTAACGAAGGACTCGTCTTTGTAGAAATCGCGGTAAATATGCTTAAGCTCTTCCTTCCCCTTCTTATCTGTAGTAAGCTTGCTGGTAAGAGGGGCGTAGCAGGTGGTCAGTATGCCTCTGGTCATTGGCACCAGGTGGGGGACAAAGGTTATGCGGGGTGGCTGGCTTGGCTGGAGCAGCCCCAGCTCCTGGACAATCTCCGGCAGGTGGCGGTGCCCCTCCAGGGCATAGGCGGTGGTATCCTCGTTAGCCTCCGGGTAGTGGCCTTTAAGGCTGATGCTCCTGCCGGCTCCGGAGATACCGGACTTACTGTCGATGACTATATCAGCCTTGATTAGTCCCCGTTTGACTGCCGGAGCCAGAGCCAGAATAGCGCCGGTGGGATAACAGCCGGGGTTGGCTACCAGTTGGGTTTGGGCGATCTGGGCCCGGTATAGCTCGGTAAGCCCGTATACTGCCTTTTGCAGTAGTTGTGGGGCGGGGTGGGCGATGCCGTACCAGTTGGTGTATTCACTATCGTCTTTGAGCCTGAAGTCGGCGCTTAAATCCACCACCTTGATACCCCGGTCAAGAAGGGGCAGTACCTCCCGGGAGCTTTCCTTATGAGGCATGGCGACCAGAGCCAGGTCGACATCTCCCAGCTTGTCCTCGATGACCAGGTCGGTGCCGATGAGGTGTGGAAAGACCTCAGCCAGCCTCTGACTGGCGGCGCTTCGCCCGGTTACCGAGGTCAGCACCACCTGCGGGTGCTGGCTCAGCAATCTGGCCAGCTCTACGCCGGCGTAACCGGTAACATTGATGATACCTATCCTAGCTTTATCCATTATAACCCCCCTTTATCCATACTATGTTATACTTCTTCATCGGTACTAAATTCAACAACCTCGCGGTTCTGCTCTATGATGGGCAAAGCCTGCTTGATAGCAGCTTTTTTCAGGCCGTAGGCGGTCAGCGTTCGCCTTATAAATTCCAGGCTGGCTTCATACTCAGGGCTTATCAGCTCTATAATCCCCATCTTCTTGAGCATCTCCGCCTCTCGCGCCCGGTGAACCCTGGCTATGATTTTAATATTGGGGTTTATTTCCAGGGCGGCTTTTACGGTAGCCACCACCGCCATCGGGTCGGGGAAGGTTAGCACCAGGGTTTTTGCCCTGCCCAGGTCTGTCTGGCTGAGCACATTGGGATTGCTGGCATCGCCGTAGATATGGGGCGTGCAACAACCCCTGGCTTCAGCGATACGCTCCGGGTCAATGTCAATGACGATGTGGGGCACCCCGGCATCTTGAAGCCCCTGAGACACGTTTTGCCCGATTCTGCCGTAGCCGGCAACCACCACCCGGCTCGGCTCTCTGGCTGGTTTATCGGGCTTGGCTACTGCCAGTTCTTTACCCAGCCGCCTGCGGACGGCAGGAGCGGAGATTATCCTGGGGTATAGCCAGGAGACGAGGTTAATGGATATCGGTGTCAGTAGCATGGTGATAATGGCGCTGGCCAGGATTAGAGAGTAGAACTGGTCTGTAACCAGTCCGGCGTTGGCTCCTGCCTGGGCCAGTATGAAGCCGAACTCTCCGACCTGGAAAAGGCCGGCGCCAGCCAGCAGGGCTATACGGCTGCTATAGCCGAAAGATAGAACAACGCCGGAAACGATCAGTAATTTTATCAGGACGATGGCGGCTACCGTGACCACTATTAAAGCCCAGTTCTCAAGCACGAATACCGGGCTGAGAAGCATACCCAGGGAAATAAAGAAAAGGGTAGCGAAGATGTCCCTTAGCGGGGTAATCTCGCCGAGAGCCTGGTGGGCGAACCTGGTTTTCCGCAGTATCAGGCCGATTAAGAAGGTGCCGAAGACTATCGGCAGCCCGAAAATCTGGGTGCCCAGGACGGCTCCAAAACACAAGACCAGGACTATCAGCAGGAACAGCTCCCGGGTGCGGACCCGGCCAATACGGCCCATTAACCAGGGCAGTATCCACAAGCCTGATACTATTGCTATTCCGATAAAAAGAAGAGCCTTGCCGGTGGCGACAGCCAGAGAAAGAAACAGGTTGTCCGCAGTGCCGCCCATGA
>DAOUSH010000054.1 GCA_030627335.1 Dehalococcoidia bacterium
GTAACCGATGCCAACCGGGCTTTTCTTGACGGCATCGGCAATTACAGAGCCGTCCTTGCCGGCATTGCTGGCAATCAGGCGAATCGGCACCTCTACTGCTTTCCTGATGATATTGACGCCGGTGGCTTCGTCACCGCATACATCAAGTTTATCGAGGACTTTCAGCGAGTTGAGTAGGCTGATACCGCCGCCGGGCAGAATCCCCTCCTCGATTGCAGCTCTGGTGGCTTCTTTTGCATCTTCAACGCGGTGTTTCTTCTCCTTCATCTCGGTCTCGGTGGCGGCGCCCACCTTGATTACAGCCACCCCGCCTGACAGACGAGCCATTCGCTCCTGCAGCTTCTCTTTGTCGAACTCGGACTCGGTTTCCTCTATCTGCGCCTTGAGCTGTTTGATTCTATCCTTGATGGCTTCGGGTGAGCCCTTGCCCTCGATGATGGTGGTCTTGTCCTTGTCGGAGACGACACGCCGTGCTCTTCCCAGGTCCTCCGGATTAACCGAATCGAGCTTGCGGCCTATGTCCTCGGTGATTACCGTGCCTCCGGTAAGGGTGGCTATATCCTGGAGCATCGCCTTTCTCCTGTCACCGAAGCCTGGAGACTTGACCGCCAGTATGTTCATCGTCCCCCTTAGCTTGTTGACGACCAGGGTAGCCAGGGCTTCGCCGTCTACATCCTCGGCGATGATAAGCAGGTTCTTGGTTACCTGAAGTATCCTCTCCAGCGACGGCAGGATTTCGGAGATAGCCGATATTTTCTTGTCTGTTATCAGGATGTGCAGGTCTTCTATTACAGCTTCCATACAGGCGGCATCGGTGACGAAGTAACCGCTGATATAACCGCGGTCAAACTGCATACCCTCCACGTATTCCGTCTCGTATTTAGTGCCTTTGGATTCCTCAATAGTGATAACGCCGTCCTTGCCTACCTTTTCCATAACATCGGCAATCATATTACCAATCTCGGTGTCTTTGGCGGTTATGGTGGCTACCTGGACAATCTGGTCTTTGCCCTTCACCGGCGTGGATACCCTCTCCAGCTCGTCGAGGATGGCGGCGGTTGCCTTCTCAATACCCCTCTTCAGGCTGAGCGGCTCGGCACCGGCGGCTATGTTCTTGAAGCCCTCGTTGATGATAGCCGATGCCAGGATGGTCGATGTCGTCGTGCCGTCGCCGCAGGCGTCGTTGGTCTTGGTAGCAGCTTCTTTAACCAGCTGAACCCCCATGTTCTCGAAGGGGTCGGGAAGCTCGATTTCCTTAGCGATATTAACGCCGTCGTCGATTACTGTCGGCGCTCCCCATTTCTTATCCAGTGCTACCGGGCGCCCCTTGGGGCCCAGGGTTACCTTAACTGCGTTGGCCAGGACATCGACGCCCCTCTTGAGAGCGTGCCTTGCCTCTTCACCAAAAATAATCTGTTTTGCCATTTTTTATTCTCCTCCTTATATACTTCCCTGACTTTTATTTGCCTTTTTTGGCTAGAATTCTGCTCTCTTCCAGTATAATCAATTCTTCGTCATCAATCTTAATCTCGGTGCCGCCATATTTGGCATAGACTACGATATCGCCCACCTTGACGTCCATGGGTATCCGTTTGCCATCATCCGATAGCCTGCCCTGGCCCACCGCCAGAACCTCACCCTCCTGGGGTTTTTCCTTGGCTGTGTCGGGTAGAAAGATTCCCCCCTTGGTCATTTCCTCCCTCTCAATCGGTCTGACTACCACCCGGTCAGCCAGCGGCTGAATGTTGATTGCCATTCTTGTCCTCCTCCTTCTTTTTGGTTTAATATAAATCGCTAAATTAGCAGTCTCGGCCCGAGACTGCTAATTTAATAATAGCGTAATTAGCTCTATGCTGCAACTTGAAAATACCCATTGAGGGATAATGATGATAAATTAAGGTCATATAGAAGCAAAGAGAGGCTGTTATCTCTATGGGATGCCCGTTTTCTTAATATATAAGGCTGATACGATATATTAAGCCTCCGTAACTTTAATATTAAAATGGGAACTGGATAAGTAGCTGGCTAAACCAACTTGAGCCCGGGAACAACGTCCATATCCAGCCCGTCTGTCTTGCCCGCCTGGAGGCGGAAGTAACCGCAGGCGGCTACCATCGCCGCATTGTCGGTGCACAATATCGGCTCAGGTATCAGCACCGGTATTAGCGATTTATCCGATAAACGCTGCCGCAGGAGCCGGTTGGCGGCAACGCCGCCGGAAAGTAGAATCTGCTTTGTCTGGTGTTGTCTGGCGGCAGCTATCGTTTTAGCGACCAGCACGTCTATAACCGCTTCCTGAAAGCTGGCGGCGGCATCGGCTGTATCGCTGACCTTGCCCGTCTCCACCAGTCTGAACAGGGCTGTCTTAACACCGCTGAAGCTGAAGTCATTGGTGCCCTTCAGCCAGGAGCGTGGCAGCTCAATTGAGGCGGTGCCTTTCTCAGCGGCCTGGTCGATGGCGGGACCGCCGGGGTATCCCAGCCCCAGTATGCGGGCGGCTTTGTCAAAGGCTTCGCCGGCGGCGTCGTCCCGCGTTCGCCCCAGTACTGCGTAGTCTCCGTGCCCCCGCATCAGCACCAGGTCGCTGTGCCCGCCGGAAACGATGAGGCACAGCAGGGGGAACTCGGGTTTGCAGTCGGCGAGCCAGTTGGCGTAGATGTGGGCTTCGAGGTGGTTGACACCGACAATGGACAACCCCTGGACAGTGGCAATGGCTTTGGCAACACTGATCCCCACCAGCAGCGAGCCGGCTAGGCCGGGTCCATTGGTAACGGCGATGCCGCCCAGGTCTTGCCAGCCGACATTCCCCCTGTCCATCGCCTGCTGGATTACGGGGATAATAGCCAACAGGTGCTGCCTTGAGGCTACCTCGGGGACGATACCCCCGTAGCGGGCGTGCAATTCCACTTGAGAGGCAATCTCGTTTGATAGAATCCTGGCCCCGTCCTCGACTACGGCAGCAGCCGTTTCATCGCAGGAGGTCTCTATGCCCAGAACTTTCATATCAAAATTATAGCACAGGGAAAGCCGACTGTTCTTTTTGACACGACTGTTAGCCAATGATATGATGGTTTAGAAGTGGCTTCAAGGCTGCCGGAAAGCTCTGATGGTAAGAGTAAAAGTGAGGTGAGGCGGTATGTCTGTTGAAACACTGTATCTGGTGTTTCTTTTTATTTGTATTGTTCTATCAGCCTTCTTTTCCAGCTCGGAGACGGCATTTATTTCCCTGGAGAGGTTTCGCGTTCAGTATATGGTCGAAACCAAGGTCAAGGGGGCAAAGCGCGTCGCCAAGATGCTGGAGAGGCCGGACAGGTTTCTGTCCACCATCCTGCTGGGCAATAACCTGGTTAACACTGCCGCTGCTGCTATAGCCACTATACTGGCGATAAATATCTGGGGGCAGGATATAGGTGTTGTTATTGCCACTTTCGGTGTGGCGATAATACTCCTGATATTTGCCGAGACCATGCCCAAGACCTTCGCCAACCGCCATGCCGAAAAGGTGGCAGTGCTTTTTGTGCGCCCGATAGAGATAATATCCTGGATATTCACTCCGGTGGTAGTGGTTTTGAGTTGGCTGGCATCGGGTGTAACCAGGTTGGCCGGCGGAACGCCGGTGCCCAAGTCTCTGGTCAGCGAAGAGGAAATCCGCACTATGATTACGGTGGGGCATAAAGAAGGCACGGTAGAAAAGGCGGAGGCTGAGATGCTGAATGCCGTTTTTGAGTTTGGCGATAGTCCTGTCAGCGAGGTGCTGGTGCCCCGGCCCGAGGTCGTCGGCATCGAGAAAGGCAAGACGCTGGCAGAGTTTCTGGCTATTTATTCCGAGTCTCCCATCTCCCGGTTCCCGGTGTACGAGGAGAATATGGATAACGTAGTCGGTATACTGTCTATCAAGGATGTGCTGATGGCACTGGCGAAGGGGGCGGTAACCAACGACAGCCCTATAGATGAGCTTATCCGACCGGCATATTATACCCCGGAAACCAAGCGTATCAGCGAGCTCTTTACCGAGATGCGGGACAAGAACTACCGTATGGCTATCGTCGTTGACGAGTACGGGGGTACCGCCGGCATCGTCAGCCTGAGCCGCCTGATGGAGGAGATAGTCGGCCCGGTGGGGGACGAACTGGCGGCCGCCGAAAAAGAATACGAGTCGATAGATGAGTATACCTTTCAGGTTGACGGCGGTATGCGCATCGAGGAAGTCAATGATGAGTTGGGACTGGAATTGCCCGAGGGTGATTATGAGACTGTCGCCGGCTTTGTTCTCCATCTGCTGGGGCATATCCCCAAACAGGGGAAGCAGTTGAAGTACCAGGGCCTGAAGATGGTCATCACCAAGATGAAGGGGCATAAGATAGAGGAAATCCTGCTGACTAAGGAAAAGAAGAAGAAAGATGAACCGCCTGCGGGTTAGATTCAAACGGGGGGATAGTGTCAAGTTCATCTCCCACCTGGATATAATACGGCTGTGGCATAGGGCTCTGCGCCGTGCCGGAATAGACCTAGCCTATTCGGAGGGCTTCAATCCCCACCCGCGGATAGCATTAGCCGCTCCTCTGGCTTTGGGTATAACCAGCGACGCCGAGCTTATGGATATCTTTATTAACCGTCATATCTCGCCGCATTCCTTTACCGCTCTGATCGGTCGGCAACTGCCACCGGGTATTGAGATACTGCAGGTGTGCCTCGTGGCGCCAATCCTTCCGGCATTGCAATCGCAGGTTCGTTTTGCCGAATATACGGTGGATGTAGATGGGGTGGCCGGGGATGTGGTGGCGGCGA
>DAOUSH010000066.1 GCA_030627335.1 Dehalococcoidia bacterium
AGATATAACCCAGGTAGTCTTCGATCGTGGCGGTTACAAAAATCATGGCCGGGTTAAATCCCTGGCAGAAGCAGCCCGACAAGGCGGCCTGAAGTTTTAGGAGGAATGGTCTAAGGTGGCTAAAAAGGCTAAGAATATAGCAAAGAGCAAGATAGACCCGACAGATCTGGCTTTAAACGATAAGCTGATCTATCTCAACCGCGTCTCCAAGGTGGTCAAAGGGGGCAAGCGGCTAAGCTTCAGCGCCCTGGTGGTAACCGGAGACGGCAACGGTCATGTCGGCATCGGTATGGGCAAGTCCAACGAGGTGCCCGAAGCCATCAACAAAGCGGGGGTGGTTGCCAGAAAGAGCCTGGTTAAAGTACAATTGAGCGGCAACACCATACCCTATGAAACGCTTATTAAGTTCGGGGCGACCAAGGTATTGCTGAAGCCGGCGTCGATGGGCACCGGTATTATCGCCGGTGGCAGTGTCCGGGCTGTAGTCGAAGCCGCCGGTATCAAGGACATTCTGACCAAATCGCTGGGCAGTTCCAACCGGATTAATACCGCCAAGGCGACGATGCTCGCCCTGAGCCAGTTCAAGGACCCGAAGCTAGAAATTGCCAAGCGTAAAGGGAAATTAAAAGAGCTGGAGGCGGAGGCGGTGACGGGTGGCTAAGCTCTGTATTACTATGGTTAAAAGCGGTATCGGCTATGCCGAAGAGCAAAAGAGGACGCTGAAGGCTCTCGGTCTCGGGCGGCTGAATCAGAGCGTCGTCCATGAAGATTCGGCATCGCTTCGGGGCATGGTTATAAAGGTGAGACATCTGGTTAAAGTGGAGGCAGTAGGCTTGTGAGACAGGATAAACTAGCGCCAGCCCCCGGTTCCCGGAAGGATAGGAAACGAGTGGGGCGTGGCAACGGCAGTGGCCACGGCACCTACTCCGGCAGGGGCTGTAAGGGGCAGAAGTCTCGTTCCGGCTTCAGTATGAGGCCTGGCTTTGAGGGCGGGCAATTGCCTTTAATCAAGCGCCTGCCCCGCAAGCGCGGCTTCGTCAATATCTTCAGGACGGAGTACAGCATCGTTAACCTAGACAGTCTCAACGCATTCGAAGCCGGCAGCGAGGTAACACCCGAAGTGCTGGTTGCCGCCGGCGTGGTCAAATCACTGCGGCAGCCGATCAAGGTTCTGGCTGAGGGGGGCATAGACCGTCCCCTTACCGTTAAAGCAAACAGGTTTTCAGCAGCGGCAAAAGCTAAGATAGAGGCCGCCGGGGGGAAGGCTGAGGAGGTCGGCAATGAGCCCGAAGCAGTCTAGGCCAAAACTGCTCCAGGCGATGATCGATGCCTTCAGTCTACCCGACCTGAGGCGGCGTATTCTCATCACCTTCGGCATTCTGGTGGTATTCCGCCTGGTGGCACACGTGCCTCTTCCCGGAGTGAACGCCGACGCCCTGCTGGCGATGTTTGAGAGCAACGCTCTGTTACCAATGCTTGACCTGTTCTCTGGCGGCGCCCTGAAGAATTTCAGTGTGGTAGCAATGGGTGTCTATCCCTATATCACAGCGACTATCGTTATGCACCTGATGACGCCCGTTATCCCCAAGCTACAGGCTCTGGCCCAGGAGGGAGAGGCCGGGCGGAATAAGATTAATCTTATTACCCACTGGCTCACGGTGCCCATGGCCGGTATGGGTGGTTACGGTCAGCTGGTTTTATTACAGCGCGCCGGGGCTATCGCAAGCACCGAGGCGCTGTCAACAGTGGCTATAATTCTAGCTATAACAGCCGGCACCATGTTCATGGTCTGGCTGGGGGAACAGATTACCCAGTACGGCATAGGCAACGGCATATCCATTATCATATTTGCCGGCATTGTAGCCAGCCTGCCGGAGATGGTCGGGCAGGGATTTTTAGCCGGTGAGCAGGGGCAGACATTAGGTTTGATTGTCTTTATTCTTATCGCCCTGGCAACGACTATATTGATAGTCATCTTTACCGAGGCGCACCGCCGCATCCCGGTGCAATACGCCAAGAGCACCTTCCGTAGCGGCCGGATGTACCGGCAGTCGGGTTCAACCTTTATCCCACTCCGGGTCAACACCGCCGGCATGATACCCCTCATCTTTGGTATGGCATTTGTAATGTTCCCCGGTATTATCGCCAGCTACTTCGCCAATCCCGCCGCTGTCGACCCCAATCTAGCCAATCATATCATGAATATATTCAGCCCCAACGCTGATTTCCCTCTGGGTCTTTTCTACTGGGGCTTCTATTTCCTGCTGGTAGTCGGCTTTGCCTTCTTCTATACCATGATTATCTTCCAGCAGCAGGACCTGCCCGGCGTTCTCCAGCGGCAGGGCGGCTTCATCCCTGGCATCAGACCGGGCAAACAGACATCCAGCTACCTGAACGGCGTCATTAACCATATAACTACAGCCGGGGCGCTTTTCCTGGCTTTTGTAGCGATACTGCCCTTTGCCGTGCGCGAGATAAGCGATGTCCAGACAATCCAGATGTCCAGCTTCGGTATGCTTATCGTCGTTGGTGTTGTTCTGGATACTATGAAGCAGATGGAAGCACAACTGGCGATGCGTCGCTACGAGGGCTTTATTAAATAAGGGCGGTAACTGCAAACCGGGGTGTGAAAAGGTGTATATCGTTTTTTTGGGGGCTCCAGGGGCGGGTAAGGGCACCCAGGCGGCAAATGCGGCCCGGGAGCTTGGACTGACAGCCATTGCCTCCGGCGACATGTTCCGGCAGGCCATAGAACGGGGGGATAGGTTGGGACTTAAGGTTAAAGATTATCTGGAGAAAGGGGTTCTGGTCCCCGATGAGATAACGACAGAGGTGGTCCTGGAGAGGATGTCGTCTCCAGACTGCCGGGGCGGGGTTGTCTTTGATGGCTTCCCCAGGAACCTGAAGCAGGCTGAGGTGCTGGACGAGGCTCTCAAGCGGCAGAATAATATTATAGATTGGGTGGTTTATATCAAGGTCTCTGATACGGAGCTTATCAAGCGGTTGAGCGAGCGTCTGGTATGCCGTAAATGTCAGACTCCCTATGGCAAAGGAGCCGCCTATACCGAAGGCAAGTGCCAGAAGTGCGGCGGTGAGCTCTACCAGCGGCCTGATGATAATATAGAGACGGTTAAAGAGCGTCTCAAGGTATATTTTAACAAAACGGCTCCTCTCATCGAATACTACAAGAAAAGCGGCAAGCTGCTGGAAGTAGACGGCGAGGGTGGTGTCGATAAGGTTTCCCGCAATATAACCGGTGTCCTGCGGAAAAGGGAATGCATTACCAGATGAGTATAAGTATTAAATCGGAGCGTAAGATTGTTGCCATGAGGCAGGCGGGCAAAATTGTAGCCAGCGTGCTGGAGATACTCAGGTCGCAAATAAAACCAGGTATGAAAACGAAGGAACTGGACGATATTGCCGCCAGAGAAATAGCAAAGCTGGGAGCTAAAGCCTCATTCAAGGGTTATTATGGTTTCCCGGCCAGTCTCTGCGTATCGATAAACGACGAGATAGTGCACGGCATTCCCGGAAACCGGATTATAAAAGAGGGCGATATCGTCTCCCTGGACCTGGGAGCAATCTTTGACGGTTTCCATGGTGATGCCGCCATAACAGTTGGGGTGGGCAAGACCACCTCTCAGGCAAAACAGCTTATGAAAACAACTGAAGCCGCCCTTATGGCGGGCATTAACGCCGCCCACGATGGGGCGATGCTAGGAGATGTATCAGCCGCTATACAGGAGTATGTTGAATCACGGGGCTTCTCGGTAGTGCGGGAGTATACCGGTCACGGCATCGGCAGTGAGATGCACGAGGACCCCCAGATACCCAACTTCGGCTGGGCGGGGACAGGCCTGGAGCTTAAGAAGGGTATGACACTGGCTATAGAGCCTATGGTTAACGCCGGTGGCTGGCACACCCGGGTCGGCACCGACAACTGGGGAGTGTTTACCGCCGATGGCAGCCTTTCGGCGCACTTTGAGCATACTATAGCCATTACCAATGGTGAGCCTGAGGTGCTCACCATTGTCTAAGCAGAGTG
>DAOUSH010000006.1 GCA_030627335.1 Dehalococcoidia bacterium
AAGCACTACTTGATATCTACAGAAAACTGCGCCCGGGAGACCCGCCCAACATCGAAAATGCCAGAAAATTATTGAACAACCTGTTTTTTAATCCCAAACAATATGACCTGGGAATTGTCGGCCGTTATAAACTCAACCAGCGGCTGGAGCTCGAAGATAATGCCAAAGACGAGGAGCGGGCGTTAACCAAAGAGGATATTGTAGAGATAGTAAGGCGCATAATTATGGTTAACAATGGAGATGACGCCGCCGATGACATCGACCATCTGGGAAATCGGCGGATACGCACCGTTGGTGAGCTTATCCAGAACCAATTCCGAGTCGGCTTAGTGCGGCTGGAGCGGGTCGCCAGGGAGCGTATGAGTATTGCCGGCACCGATGTGGTTACCCCGGGCACCCTGGTAAACATACGCCCGGTGGTATCGGCTATCAGGGAGTTTTTCGGCGGCTCGCAGTTATCACAGTTTATGGATCAGACAAACCCCCTTGCCGAACTGACTCACAAGCGCCGCCTGTCGGCGATGGGTCCCGGAGGTCTGTCACGGGAGCGTGCCGGTTTCGATGTCCGTGATGTCCATTATTCTCACTACGGTAGAATCTGCCCCATCGAGACGCCAGAGGGGCCCAATATCGGCCTCATCGGCTCCCTAGCCACCTATGGCAGGGTAAACAGCTATGGTTTCATTGAGACGCCGTACCGCATGGTTACTAATGAGATGGATAACACCGATGAAAGGCTCACTGGCAGAACGATTCGAGAAGCAGTTGTCGACGATGATGGTAGGACTATAGCCAAAGCGGGAGTTATTATTGCCCACCAGCTGGCTAAAAAGCTTGCCGGGCTTACTTCGGCAACTATAAAAATAGCGCCATTTGTTACCGATGGTATTTCCTACCTGACGGCAGATAAAGAAGACAAATATGTCATTGCCCAGGCTAATTCGGCGCTGGATAATAACAGACATTTTATAAACGCCAAGGTTGAAGCCAGACTGAATGACCAATATCTGCTGGTATCGCCCGAGCGGATTAGCTATATGGATGTATCATCCAAGCAGATATTCAGCGTTGCCGCATCGCTAATCCCATTCCTTGAGCACAATGATGCCAACCGCGCTCTGATGGGAGCTAATATGCAACGGCAGGCTGTGCCCCTGCTCTGTCCCGAGGCACCCCTAGTAGCTACCGGAATGGAAAGCGAAGTCGCCCGGTACAGTGGGCAGGTGCTGTTCAGCAAATGCCCCGGGACGGCAACCTTGGTTACCAGCTCGCAAATTGTCGTTATCAATGACAATGGTGAAGAAGATATTTACCCATTGATGAAGTTTGTCCGCACCAATCAGGGGACGTGTATAAATCAACACCCTGTGGTAAGTAAGGGGCAGAGAGTAGAGACGGGGCAGGTTCTGGCTGACAGTTCAGCTACAGAGCAGGGAGAGTTGGCTCTGGGGCAAAATGTGGTCTGTGCCTTTATGAGCTGGTGTGGTTATAACTATGAGGACGCCATAATTTTAAGTGACCGCCTGATCAAGAAGGATAAATTCACATCTATTCATATTTCCAAACACGACGTTGAAGCCAGGGACACCAAGCTGGGCCCTGAAGAAATTACCCGGGATATACCCAATATCGGTGAGGAAAGCCTGCGAGAGCTTGATGAATACGGAATCATCAGGGTCGGAGCCGAGGTATGCCCGGGAGATATACTGGTCGGTAAAATAACTCCCAAAGGGGAAACCGAGCTATCGGCTGAGGAAAAGCTATTACGGGCTATCTTTGGCGAGAAAGCCCGCGAGGTTAAAGACACCTCGCTCAGGATGCCTCACGGTGAGTGGGGTAAGGTCATAAACGTGAGTGTATTTTCTCGCGATGATGGCGCCGAATTACCAGTCAGGGTTAATCAATGGGTGCAGGTCTGGGTGGCACAGAAGCGGGCGATATCGGTGGGAGATAAACTGGCTGGACGCCACGGCAACAAGGGAGTTATTTCCATCATCGCTCCAGCCTGTGATATGCCCTTCCTTCCCGATGGCACGCCGGTAGACATTATCCTCAACCCGATAGGCGTTCCGTCAAGAATGAATATCGGGCAGGTTCTGGAGACGCACCTCGGCTTTGCAGCCCAAGTACTCGGCTTCAAAGCGATTACCCCCATCTTTGATGGCGCCAGTGATGTTGCCATAGAGGATGCTCTGTCTAGGCTGTGGCTGGCAAGGGAAGCCGGTGCCGTTACTATTAAACCAGATAGCAATCGGTCATCACTGAAAATGGAGTTGGCTAAAGAGTGGGTGGGTGACAAAGGCTATGACGGCGATAGAGTCTTTAGCGACGACTTCCAGGGAGAAGCTAGAGAGATTTGCCTGCGTCTGTGGCTTGAAGGGCTGGGCACAGACAGCCGGGAGCTCAACCTTGAAGAGCTTGAGTATACTGTCGACCGTGTCGCCTTCGAAAGGAACCTGCCGTCGCCTGTCACCGGCAAGGTTTTACTGCGTGATGGCCGTACCGGCGAGCCGTTCGACCAGCCAATAACGGTGGGCAATATTTACATGATGAAACTGATTCACCTGGTTGAGGATAAAGTCCACGCCCGGGCTACCGGCCCTTACTCCTTGATAAGCCAGCAACCGCTGGGCGGTAAGGCGCAGTTCGGTGGCCAGCGTTTCGGTGAAATGGAGGTATGGTCGCTGGAAGCATACGGAGCGGCTCACAATCTCCGGGAGGTACTGACGATAAAGTCGGATGACGTTGTCGGGCGAGCCAAGACATATGAGGCAATCGTAAAGGGTGAAGATATCATGCCACCCGGTGTCCCGGAATCATTCAAGGTTCTGGTTAAGGAACTACAAAGCCTGGGATTGGCTATTGAGGTAATAAACGAAGAGGAAAGGGTGATCCAAACCGATAAAATCAGGGAAGCGCCCGAAGCCGAAGCAGAGTTTGAGGCTATCGAGGACTCAGCCTACATAGCCCCTGATATAACTGAAATAGAGGTAGAAGAAGATAATGCTTGAAGTCAATGATTTTGATGCTGTCCGTATCTCGCTGGCATCACCGGAGCAGATTCTAAGCTGGTCCTATGGTGAGGTAACCAAGCCGGAGACGATCAACTACCGCACGCTGAAACCGGAGAGGGACGGCCTCTTCTGCGAGCGAATCTTTGGCCCGACCAAGGATTTCGAATGTGCCTGCGGCAAATATAAGAGGATACGGTTTAAGGGGATAATCTGTGATAAATGCGGCGTAGAGATAGCCTGCTCCAAGGTTCGCCGAGAGCGGATGGGGCATATTGAGCTGGCATGCCCGCTGAGTCATATCTGGTTTGCCCGGGGCATACCCAGCCGGGTAGGATTATTGCTTGACCTTTCGGCCCGAAGCCTGGAGCGCGTCCTTTACTTTTCACACTATATCGTTACCTCCGTGAATACTGACGCCCAACTGGAGGAAATCAAGAAGCTGGAGGAGGAGACATCACTGGAGATAGCCGAGCGCAAGTCTTCCCTGGAAGCCAGAATAAACGATATAGAGAAACAAGAGGCGACGGTAGAAGAGGTTAACCAGCTACGGCGTGATTTTGAGAGCGAGAAGCTCCAGCTTGAAGAAGAGCTGCCGAACAAGCTGGAACAGCTTAAAGACTTGAGGAAGGGCGCTCTGCTTAGCGAAACACAGTATCAGGAACTGAAACAAAGGCACGGTCATATCTTCACCGCCGAGATGGGAGCCGAAGCCATCCTCAAATTGCTTAAGGATATCGACCTTGACGAGATGCGAAGCCACTTGATCCAGGAGACCCATTCCTCGTCGGGACAGCGTCGTCGAAAAGCGAGCAAGCAACTGCAACTGGTCGAGGCGTTCCGTCGCAGTGGCAACAAACCGGAGTGGATGATTCTTACCGTGTTGCCGGTACTGCCTCCCGACCTCCGTCCTATGGTCCAGCTTGACGGCGGACGTTTTGCCACCAGCGACCTCAACGACCTGTACCGACGGGTTATCAATCGCAACAACCGCCTGCGCCACCTGATAGAGATCGGAGCGCCGGGAATAATCATCCGCAACGAGAAAAGGATGCTCCAGGAGGCGGTGGACACCCTTATCGATAACGGCAGGCGGGGCCGGGCTTTTGCCATCAGCGGCGACCACAAGGCAAAGTCACTATCAGATATGCTGCGGGGTAAGCAGGGACGCTTCCGCCAGAACCTGCTGGGAAAGCGGGTGGACTACAGCGGACGCTCAGTTATCGTGGTTGGCCCGGAGCTCAAGCTCTATCAATGCGGGCTACCAAGGCGTATGGCTCTGGAGCTGTTCAAGCCTTTTGTTATGCACCGGTTAGTGCTTGAAGGGCTGGCATCCAATATCAAGAGCGCCCGTCGGCAGGTGGAAAAAGCCACGCCAGAGGTATACGATATCCTGACGGAGGTGGTCAAGGAGCGGCCGGTGATGCTTAACCGGGCACCGACATTGCACCGGCTTAGCATACAAGCCTTTGAGCCGGTGTTGATTGACGGCAGTGCCATCCAGATACACCCACTGATGTGCTCTGCCTTCAATGCCGATTTTGACGGTGACCAAATGGCAGTCCACGTCCCCTTATCCAAAGCATCGGTCAAAGAAGCCAGGGAGATGATGCTCAGCACAAACAATATGCTGTTGCCAAGTTGCGGCGAGCCGGTAGTAACGCCGACGCTGGATATGGTCTTCGGCTGCTATTACCTGACTGTTATCAGGCCAGGAGCTAAGGGTGAAGGCGCTATCTTCGGCAGCTTTGAAGAGTCAAAGCTATGCTATGAGCTCGGTGCCGTTGATCTCAGGGTCGAGATTGAGATTGTACAGCGAGGCGGGCAGAGGATAAAGACCAGTATCGGGCGCATTATCTTCAACGATGCTCTGCCACCGGAGTTGGGCTTCTATAACAAGCCGATTGATAAATCAATACTGAAGCAGATAGTAACCGATTGTTACAGCCTGCTTGGTACCAGCGAAGGAATGGCGACGATGCTGGATAATCTAAAGAAGCTGGGTTTCCACTATGCCACTAAATCAGGTATTACCATTGCTATGAGCGATATCAAGGTGCCCTCGGTAAAACCGAAGCTACTGGAAGAAGCAGAGGAAAGAACGCTTATTATTGAAAGCCAGTACCGGCGGGGATTAATCACCGAGGATGAAAGGTATAACAGCGTTATAGAGGTATGGATGGAGACTACCGACCGTATTACCGATGCCATTTCGGCATCTATGGATAAATATGGCAGTGTCTATATGATGGCTACCTCTGGAGCCAAGGGTAATATTTCACAAATAAGGCAGATGGCTGGCATAAGAGGTCTTATGACCAACCCGGCGGGAAAGATTATTGACTTTCCCATCAAGTCCAGTCTCCGTGAGGGACTCAGCGCCGTGGAATACTTCATCTCGACTCACGGTGCCCGTAAAGGGCTGGCGGATACTGCCCTCAGGACATCTGGAAGTGGTTACCTCACCAGACGACTCGTCGATATAACCCAGGATGTGATTGTTAGAGAGGAGGACTGCGGCACTACGGATGGAACATGGATATTTGAGCCCAAGGAAAAGGGATTACTGCCGTCGTTTGCCGATAGAATAATAGGCCGCCTAGCGGCCAGTAAAATCGTCAACCCGGACACCGGAGAGACCATCGTTGAACTGAATGAGATGGTTGATGAGAAGAAGGCGAACGATATTTTTACTGCCGGCATAAAAAGCGTCTATGCAAGATCTCCTCTCAGCTGTCAATCCCGACATGGACTATGCCAGCTCTGCTACGGACGGGACTTATCTAACGGGCGACTGGTCGACCTCAGTACCGCGGTGGGTATTATTGCCGCCCAGAGCATCGGCGAACCGGGCACCCAGCTGACACTGCGGACCTTTCATACCGGCGGTGTCGTCGGGCTTGACATCACCAGTGGTCTGCCCCGGGTGGAGGAGCTGTTCGAAGCCCGCCCACCCAAGGCACAGGCAATAATATCCGAAATAGACGGCGAGGCGCAGATGCTGGACGAAGGCAATGGCAGGCGGATTAAGATTACCAGCTCCGATATATTTAGCGATGAATACCCACTGCCGGAAGGCTGGCAGATGGAAGTCAAAAATGGTCAATGGGTGGACATAGGCAACGTTCTGGCCAGCCCGCCAGCCGATAATAAATCTAAAACATCGAAGGCGATTACCCAGGGCGAGCCCATTAGCGCTCGTGTTTCCGGCGAAGTATTTGTTGACGATGGGCAACTGTCTATCAAGTTTGAGGAGACGGAAGAGAGGGAATATGTCGTTCCAGCGGCTACAAGCATTCGCGTTCAGGATGGGGACAAGGTTAGGGCCGGCCAGCAACTTACCGATGGCTGTATAAACCCGCACGATATCCTCATGGTTTTGGGCAAGGAAGCGGTCCAGCGATACCTGATAGACGAGGTGCAAAAGGTCTACTGCTCCCAGGGGGTGCACATTAATGATAAACATATTGAAGTTATCGTTCGGGAGATGCTCTCCAAGGTTAGGATTGATTCCCCTGGTGATTATGACCTGGTAACCCAGGAACTGATAGACAGGTTCCGCTATGAGGAAATCAATGCTAAGGTGCTTTCCGAAGGAGGCGAGCCGGCAACGGCGCATGCGGTGCTTATGGGTATAACCCGGGCTTCTCTGAGCACCGATAGCTGGCTGGCGGCGGCATCTTTCCAGGAGACTACCAGGGTTCTTACCGAAGCCGCTGTTTTCGGTAAAGTTGATCGTCTATCCGGGCTGAAGGAGAATGTGATTATCGGAAAACTCATTCCCGCACGGTGTCAGGCCTGTAAAGAGGCATCCGAGGAAGCGTCACACAAATTGGAGGAGGAAGAAGAGGCAAGGAGGCTGGAATTGAGTGCCGATAGCATGCAACTACCCCCGGATGAATCCAATAACGAAGCCAGCGATGAAGCAAGCAACGAATCTGGCACTGAAGAGGTTCTAAATCCAGAAAGCGAGGCTGAGTCAGCCGAATAGAATAAATCCCATTATCTCTAAGTTCATCAGCCAGAGCCTCCCTGACCTAAGATGGGTGGCTCTTTCTTTTAAGGCTTACCATAAGAGTGATATGGTATAATGGTCGAGAGGCCAGCAGGGGAACAAGACCTGTTTACATAATGTTTGGGGGTAAAAAGGATAGACCGCATTATCTCTGGCAAGCCCGGTAATGAAGACAAGCCGCTCGACAACAGCCTCCGGCCGCGGTGCATTGACGACTTCGTCGGGCAGACCAAGGTCAAGGAAAACATGAGCATAGCCATTGCCACCGCCAAAGGCAGGGGTGAGGCGCTAGACCATATCCTGCTCTACGGACCGCCCGGACTGGGCAAGACGACCCTGGCTTACATAATAGCCATCGAGATGGGGGTTAGCATCAGGATTACCTCGGGACCGGCGATAGAGCGAACCGGCGACCTGGCAGCTATACTAACCAATCTTCATAGCAAGGATATCCTCTTTATTGATGAGATACACCGTTTGAACCGGGCGGTCGAAGAGGTGCTTTATCCGGCAATGGAGGACAGGGCACTGGATATCGTTATCGGCAAGGGCCCCGGTGCCCGGATCCTGAGGCTAAGCCTGCCAGCTTTTACCCTTATCGGCGCTACCACGAGGTTTGCTCAACTAAGTTCGCCACTAAGAGACCGTTTCGGCGCTGTCTACCGCCTCGATTTCTACGACCAAAAATCAATAGAAGCGATACTTAAACGCTCTGCCGATATACTCAGGGTAGAAGCCGAAGCCGGTGGGCTTGGTGAGATTGCCTGCCGGGCTAGAGGGACGCCGAGGGTGTCCAACCGACTGCTAAAGCGAGTCCGGGACTATGCCCAGGTAGTATCAGACGGCATCGTTGACCATAAGGCGGCGCTTGAGGCGCTATCCATGCTTGAAATAGATCCTGTCGGGTTGGATGATATAGACCATAAGGTGCTGCATACCATTATCGAGAAATTCAATGGCGGCCCCGTCGGCTTGGATACAATCGCAGCTTCAATAAGCGAAGAGGCAGACACGATTATGGATGTCTATGAGCCCTATCTGCTACAACTGGGTTTTCTGGAGAGGACTCCTCGCGGCCGTGTGGCTACCCCCCTGGCATATAAACACCTGGGGCTTCCATGCAATAAAGAAAAACCACCCCAACCGACCCTGTGGTGACCTAAACTGGATTATGAAGGCTGGCTCTGTTCTGGTTCATTGCTGTTGCGCTCACTGCACCGCCTATACCATTGAGCACTGGCGGCAGCAGGGATACGAGACAAGCGCCCTGTGGTATAACCCCAATATTCACCCCTATATGGAGCACCAGAATCGCCTCGAGGCGATGCAATCACTGGCTAAAACATTAGGCTTTCAACTGATTGTAATCGAGGGCTATGACATTATAGACTACTTTCGGCGGGTGGTCGGCAATGAAACCCAGCGATGTCAGTATTGTTTCCATCTCCGCCTGTTAAAGACGGCTGAAAGCGCTATTCGGATGGGCTATGATACTTTTACCACCAGCCTCCTCATCAGCCACCAGCAGAAGCACGACCTGTTGCAGGAGATTGGTAACAAAATAGCTCAGGAGAAGGGTGTAGGCTTCCTGTATGCTGATTTAAGGAAACGATACTCGGATAGCCGCCGTATCACCAAGTCCCTGAACCTCTATCGCCAGCAGTACTGCGGTTGCGTTTACAGCGAGTGGGAACGCTATGCCGACGTAAAGATAGAATAGTTCTTGGAGAGCCCCGAATTGAGGCTCTCCAAGAACTATGATTGCGTGCAGTCAAATTGCTCTGAAGAACCAGTTTTCACATTCTGATGCTGGAATTATTGCTGTTGAGTCTGTTGTTTAACCTGTTCACAGTCCTGCAGTCGAAGTGATTCGCAGGTTTGTAGTCGGAGTTGCTGCTGGGTCTGTTGTTCATAAGGTACGTGTCTCAAATACCATCGCCTGGGAGCTATACAGCAAGTATGGATTTATCGATAGAGGGCTGAGGCGAGGCTATTACTTGGACAACAGAGAGGGTGCCGTGATAATGACCATGGATGATATAAACCCGTCTTTATATCAGATAAGATTGAAACGGTTGAAGAAGGCCTATTCCGAGAAATGGGAGGCATCACCATATCGGATTGTGCGTTAGGTCTCCCGGGATGCCAGCTTATCACCGGTTGCCCAGTTATGCTTCGGGTTGTCCTTAAAGATGATGTGGACCTGGTCGCGCGAGATGCCGATTTTAACAAACTCATCGGTTATACCCTGCGCCAGCTGGCTCTTCTGCTCGACGGTGCGTCCCTGCCACATCTCGATAATTACTACCGGCATAACGCCTCCTGATGATTAGTCTCGCTTGAACTTTTTCTTCAGGGCTTCGATTTCCTGCATCTTCTGCAAACCCTCGTCACTAAGCGGCTCGCAGCTTGTGAGTTCATTATTCTCCAGTATAATAACGAACAGCTCCCTGCATTTCCAGCAACGGTAAGGCCCCTGATAATCTGCTTCCAGCAAGGAGATAGTACCCTCGCTACTGCACTTGGGACACTTTATTTTAACCAGCATAGCTCAACCTCTCTTATATATAGATTTCCTGTTCGACTAGGACTAGGTAAGATTTATTTTGGAAAAGAATAGATTAGCCAGCAGCCCGGCTATTATCGGGAAGAAAAAGGTGCAGGCAAGGCGGATGGCGGTGAACTTCCAGCCCATCAACCCCACCTCTAGCGGTATCCGGCTGAAAGCCCATAAAGACCAGCCGGTCATAAAGGCTACCATGGTGCCGATGCCGGCACCGGACTGCAGAAGCCCGGCGGCAATGGGCATGCTGACCATAGGACCTCCTGGGGTAATGCCGCCGGCGGCAGTGCCAATAATGATGCCCCGGAGACCGGAATCGGCACCTACCCATTTGGCAACCATATCAACAGGGAGAATATGCTGTATAACACCGGCTATAATAAAGACGAAGATTAACATCGGCAAAACCTGGAGGAGTATGTTCCCGGCTGACTTCAAGCCCAGAATATGCTCTCCGCCACCTTTGTAATAGGCGACGATGAGCAGGGCAATGGCAATAACACCCATTATTATCGTTGGGATAAGCATCTGCCGGAACCTCCTGTTTTTGCTTGTCTCGTTACTCATAAACCTTAAACTCCATTGCAGATATACCTGATAATATTATCAGCTTGGTTTCGGATAGGCAAATCTACCAGTTTAACCGCTCTTTTTTAACAACAGACATATATTCCGAGAGAATAGTTTTACCGGGAAGTGGTAAGAGTTTTCGGGGAAGGATTTTATTACCTCAAAGCCAGCACTTCTTGCCAGTTTCTCCAGTTCGGCATAAGAAAAAAGATAGTAGTAGCGATACAGGGTCTTACCCTTTTTTCGCCAGGGCACAGAGACCTCCTTCGGCTTGAACCAGAACCGGGGTTGCCATCGGTTCCACACCGTGATGAAGGCTTCACTCCCAGGCTTTAAAACCCGCCTCAGTTCGTTTAATGCCTTTTGCCTTTCTGCCCTGCCTTCTATGTGATGGTAGGTAGCCACTGATACTGCCCAGTCAAAGGTTCCATTGGGGTAGGGCAGATGTCTGACATCAGCCAAAGATAGCGCTACCTCAAAGCTGTATTTCTGCGCATATCTCCGGGCGAGATTGAGCATCTCAGGGGAAAAGTCCACGCCATAGAGCTCAAAGCTATGCCTGAAGGGGAAGAAGTCGGGCCCGTGGGCACAACCGAGGTTAAGCAGATTGCCATCTCGCCAGCGTCTGGCTAGTATCGTCAGCTCCCTGCCGAAGATAGAGCGGTGGCGGAAGCTGTACCAGCCAGGGGCTATCTGATTGAAGACGTCCTTTGAATCATCTGCCATATAAACCAGCCCGTATTATAGCCCAGCCATCCGCTAAGGGCTTTAGCTGGTGCTTAAACCTCAGACCTGCTAGACTAAATATAACCACTCGATAACAGTATACTATGAAAAAATTCGCCAGGACAATATCCGGGGTTACCCCGGTAGCGGTAATGACACTGCCTATGAAGTGCCCGGGGCAGTGCATATACTGCCCAACATATGCCGCTACACCTCAGAGCTATACGCCGGAGTCACCAGCGGTACTGCGTGCCATCAAGTGCGACTACGATGCCCGCAAGCAGGTTGAACTGAGGCTAAAGATACTCTCAGAGATGGGGCATCCGACCGACAAGGTGGAGCTGATAATAATGGGTGGCACCTTTCTCGCCTACCCTGTGGAGTATCAGTACCGGTTCGTCAAGGACTGCTTTGACGCACTCAATGGCACCGGTTCAGCCGACCTGGAGGAAGCTCAGCATCTCAATG
>DAOUSH010000067.1 GCA_030627335.1 Dehalococcoidia bacterium
AAGAGAACTTGCAACACAACAAATTTATGATAACTGGGAAAAGTATCAAAAAAGCGATGACTTTTTAAAAACCTTATACCTTCAATCTGATGCCGAGCTTTTAGAAGCGATTGATAATATCAAAATCGGTTATCTCCTACTTTTCGAATACTCTATAGATTATAAACAACTAAAACCAGACGAACGTAAATTTTTCAGGGAGCAATCTGAGAAGATTAGTAAAAGTACACATTTAGTTCAAGAGCTAATCAACGAACGATTAGAGGAATTATAGGATAAAAGGGGAGTTTGAGGGGCGAAGCCCCTCATTAAAAAGCTTCCCCTTCCCCTTGGCAAGGGGAAGGGGATAAAGGGGATAGGGTTGAAAAATAATCCTATAAAGTTCGGCACCGACGGCTGGCGAGCAATCATCGCCGAGGACTTCACCTTTGACAACGTCCGCATCTGCGCCCAGGCAGTCGCCGTATATCTTAAAGGTAGCGGGCTGACGAAAAGAGGGCTGGTTATCGGCTACGATACCCGCTTTGCCTCCGAGGACTTCGCCCGGGCTGCGGCGGAGGTTATCTGTGGCAATGGCATCAGAGTATACCTCTGTAATAAAGCCACCCCCACGCCCGTTATCAGCTACGGCGTCATTGCTAAAAAAGCCGGCGGGGCTATCGTTATCACCGCCAGCCACAACCCGCCGCAGTGGAACGGCTTCAAGTACAAGTCGGCAGACGGCACCAGCGCCCCGACAGAGGTCATCGCCGAGCTGGAGAAAAACATCGCCGCTATTACCACTACGGGCAAGATAAGCAGAATACCGCTGGCTGAAGCCCAGAAACAAGGGCTGATAGAGTATATTGATTTAACGCCAAGCTATGTAGAGCAGATAAAGAGCCTCGTTGACCTGGACGGGCTAAGAAAATCCGGACTCAAGATAGTGGTTGACTCTATGTATGGCGCCGGTATCGGCTACTTCAAGATGCTTTTAGATGGCGGTTCTACAAGTCTTATAGAGATAAACGACGAACACAACCCCGCCTTTCCCGGTATGAAACAGCCGGAACCGATTGCCATCAACCTGGCTAAGTTACCAGACAGGGTCAGGCGGGAAAAGGCTGACGTCGGCATTGCCACCGACGGCGATGCCGACCGCATCGGCATCATAGATGAAAAGGGCAACTTCCTGACCCAGCTCCAGGTCTTCGCCCTGCTGGCGCTGTATCTTCTGGAGGTGCGCGGCGAGCGGGGCGCCATTGTCAAGACGATAACCGCCACCAGCATGCTCTACCGCCTGGGCGAGATGTTCAATGTGCCCGTTTATGAGACGCCGGTTGGCTTCAAGTACATCGCCCCCATAATGCTTGCCCGGGACGCATTCATCGGTGGGGAGGAGAGCGGCGGCTATGGCTACCGCGGGCATGTGCCCGAGCGTGACGCTATACTATCTGGTCTCTACTTCCTTGACCTGATGGCGAAGACGGGCAAGACGCCATCGCAGTTGCTGGATTACCTGTACAGCAAGGTTGGTCCTCACCACTACAGCCGCCTGGATATAGAGCTTGCCGGGGAGCAAAAAGAGAAGATTATCAGCCGTGTCCGGGATAGCTCTCCGGAGGCGCTTGACGGAGTGAAGGTGGCTAACAAAGACACCATAGACGGCTTCCGCTTTACTCTGGCTGACTCTTCCTGGCTGCTTATACGCTTTTCCGGCACCGAGCCGCTGCTTCGCATCTACAGCGAAAGCGATAGCCAAATCCGTGCTGAAAGACTGCTAGAGCTGGGCCGGGAGATAGCCGGGGCCTAACTATAATCGAGGGCTGGCAAAGCAGAATATGGAACTGTCGAATTCCCCGAAGCTTTTTACCGCTTGGTGTATTGAGGTGCTTTGCGGGCGCGCTTGAGGCCGGGCTTCTTTCTCTCTTTAGCCCGCGAATCGCGGGTCAGCAGCCCGTCCTGACGCAGCAGGGGTTTGAATTTCTCGTCCTCCTGTAGCAGGGCGCGGGCGATACCGTGAGCAATGGCGCCGCATTGCCCGGATATGCCGCCGCCGGCTACCTTGACCAGGACATCGTATTTGCCGGAGGTCTCGGTTACCATCAGTGGTTTCATTATGGTCTGGAGGTGCGTAATGCGGGTGAACCGCTCATCGTAAGGCATGCCATCTATCATAATAGTACCGCTGCCCGGCATCAGCCTTACCTGGGCAACCGCTTCCTTGCGTCTGCCTGTCCCGTGAGAATAGGTTTTCTTTTTCAAATTACCCTCATAAACTGTAACCGATTATTTACCTGCTCCCGTCTGAGCCAGATGGGGATGAGAGTCTCCGGCATAGACTTTGAGCTTTTTTATCATGCTGTTCCCCAGACGGTTCTTGGGTAGCATGCCCTTAACGGCATGCTCAATTACCCAGGCGGGCTTAACCTTGAGCATCTTCTCCAGGGCGATGCTCTTGAAACCGCCGGGATACCCGGAGTGCCGATAGTAGAGCTTCTGCTTCAACTTGCTGCCGCTAACACGAATCTTTTCGGCGTTGACGATAACGACATAATCGCCGGTGTCCAGGTGGCGGCTGAACATCGGTTTGTCCTTGCCCATTAGCAGGCAGGCAACCTCGGTAGCCAGCCGTCCCAGGATCTTGTCCGTGGCATCGATAACGTGCCACTGGCGATTTATCTCGGAGGCTTTAACACTGTAGGTTTTCACTTATCTTCTTCCTCATATAGTCTTTTGTAATTCACCTTTATTAAGTATAAGCCGCAGGCGGGAGCCGCTGGCCCAGCCAGCCCGATTTTTCTCGTCTCCATTATACTATAAAATTCTTCCGGCGTCATCTTGCTCAGCCCAACCCTGATGAGAGCCCCGACCGTATTGCGCACCTGGTGGGGCAGGAAGGAGTTGGCTGTTATGCTAAATATGACCAGATCTCCGCCCCTCGTTACTCCGGCGTGATACACCTTCCGCCGGGTGCACTTTATCTCTACCCCCAGATTGCTGGCAAACGAGGCTAAGTCGTGCTCGCCGATAAGAGCCTGGCACGCCCGGTTCATAGCTTCGATGTCCAGCTCGCCGGTGACCAGATGACAAAACCCATCCCATATCGGAGAGCGGGTCGGGCTGTTCAGTATATAGTATTCGTATTCACGGCTGACGGCATGGCTCCTGACATTGAACGAGTCGCCAGCTTTATAAGCCTCTTTGACGGCGATAGCCCTGGGTAGGTAGTAGTTCAGACCGCTGACAAATGTCTTCGGCGTAAGCTGTGATTTAGTCCTGAAGCTGACCACCTGCCTCCGGGCATGAACCTCGCTATCGGTGCGGCTGGTGGCTAGTATCCTGATTCCATCGCCGGTAAGCCTTTTCAGGGCTCTCTCTATCTCACCCTGAATGGTGGGCAGTTCTGCCTGGAGCTGGAAACCACAGTAACGGCTGCCGTTGTACTCGACGACCAATACAATATTGGTGATATTGGTTACCGGAGAAACGCTTTCAGGGTCCCCAACTGGAGACCCTATTCCTTCGCCCATGACCTTTGCTATACCCGTATCTACTGCCATAGATGTTATTACTTTACCAGCTCAAGCTGAACCATAACCGCCCCGTCCCCCAGCCTGGGACCCAGCCTGGTGATGCGGGTATAACCGCCGGGGCGTTCGGCAAACCTTACCGAAAGGTCATCGAATAGCTTGCCAGTCACCTTTTCATCGTAGATAAAGGCTAGTGCCTGGCGCCGGGCATTAAGCCCGCCGCGCTTGGACAGGGTTATCATCTTCTCGGCTATACCCTGCACTTCTTTAGCCTTGGCTTCGGTCGTTTTAATCTTCTCGTAGTCAAGAAGGTCGGTCACCAGGTTGCGGAACAACGCCTTGCGATGCCCTGTAGACCGCCCCAGACCTCTGCCAACTATCTTATGCCTCATTTCAACCTCACTTTAACTGATACCGGACTGCTCCAGCGGAATCCCTTTCCGGCTCTATCCCTGGCTAGGATTCGCTATCTTCTACTTCGAGAGAGAATGTCAGCCCCAGTGCCTTGAGG
>DAOUSH010000002.1 GCA_030627335.1 Dehalococcoidia bacterium
AATTCCCAGGTCATATTGTTTGGGATTAAAAAACAGGTTGTTCAATAATTTTCTGGCATTTTCGATGTTGGGCGGGTCTCCCGGGCGCAGTTTTCTGTAGATATCAAGTAGTGCTTCCGTTTCATCTTTGATCAGAGGGTCTCTTTCCAGCGTCGACTGGGTAAAATGACGGTTTGGAGAGGTGTCCTCTTTTGAGAACAGCTCGAGCAGTTGCTCGTCACTGCCGTAACCTATGGCTCGCAAGACCGTGGTAACCGGAATCTTGCGCTTGCCGTCTATCTTGACCGAAATCACATCCCGGCTACTGGTCTCAAATTCAAGCCATGCCCCCCGGCTGGGAACCAGATTAGCCCGACACAGCCTGCGGCCGGTGGCGGCGTCTTCTTCAGCGGTGAAATAGATACCAGGAGAGCGGAGCAACTGGCTGACCACCACCCGTTCCGTTCCACTGGTAATAAATGTCCCCCTAGCCGTCATCATGGGGATATCGCCAAAGAAAAGGTCGAAGGGCTCTTTTATTTCCCCAGTCCCTTTGACCAGTAGCCTTGCCTTAACATACAGGGGAACAGAATATGTCCGCTCACGTTGAAAGCATTCCTGCTCGGAATAGCGCGGCTTGCGGAACTCGTAGCCTATGAAGCTTAACTCCAGGCGATTGCCGGTGAAATCCTTTATGGGCGATATTTCCTCAAGTAGCTGTTTTACCCCTTCCTCCTGAAACCACTTGTAGGAGGACAGCTGAACTTCAATCAAATTCGGTATATCTAATATCTGCGGTAACCTGGAATAGGATTTTCTTTGAGTAGCAGTCTTCTCCCTGCCTGGGGGGACTGGCGATTCTAATAACATCCTGTCTCCTTAAAGTAATGAGGGATTAAAAATTAAATAATAGATTAAGCACTAACACAAATAATAATGCGTGACCTTCAAAGGGGCACAATAAGATGAATTAAAAAGAGGCATAATCGCAAGGAGTCATGCTACCATAAATATTATTTATTGTCAAATGTCTTCAGCTACTATTTTACAGAAATACTTAGTTATTAGCAAAACTTTACACGGCAGACCGATACCATTATAATTTAATGCAACCATTCAACAGGGCGTTTTTGGCGGTTTCAGGCGTCTAATAGCTCACCAGGTCTGCAACCGCATTACTTTATAACTAATGTAAAATTGGGTTCTTGTTATGTCAGCAGAGGAAGAGTTAGCCTGTTTATCACCAACGAAAGGTATGCTGCTGACCGTCGGCGTCTTTGATGGAGTTCACCTCGGTCATAAACACCTGCTGGCTGAGCTTATTGGTAAAGCTAGGCTTGAGAACTTGACTAGTTGTGTGGTCACCTTCCGTCAGCACCCCCAGAGCCTGTTTGAATCCCGTCCTAATCTGCAAATCCTGACCAGCCTCCCCCAGAAAATCAAACTACTAAAGGACGAGGGGATAGATTTTATAATTACCCTGAACTTCACGCTGGAACTGGCACAGATCGGTATCCAGCAATTCATCGGACTTCTAAAGAAGTATCTCAAAATGCGCGGGCTTGTGGTTGGACCCGACTTTGCGATGGGGCGTAACCGGGAAGGTGACATAGATACCCTTCGCACTCTGGAGAAGAGTATGGACTTTAGCCTGACAGTAATACCCCCGATTACAAAAAACAGCGAACTGATAAGCAGTACCTCTATCAGAAATGCTCTAGCCCAAGGTGATATGAAAAGGGTTCATGATATGCTGGGCCGCTACTTCAGCCTTGAAGGTCGCGTAATCGCTGGCATTGGGCGGGGTAAAGATTTTGGTTTCCCAACCGCCAATATTTACATCGACCCGGTGCAGGCACTACCGGCAGATGGTGTTTACGCCACGCTGGCTTACATTAACGACCAGCCCCACCAGTCAATAGCCAATATTGGCAATCGTCCTACCTTTGGCGAGACGGAACGTGCGGTAGAGGTATACATATTTAATTATAATGGCGAACTATATCGCCGTAACCTGAAAATTGATATAATAGAGAGGCTTCGCGGCGAGCAGAGGTTCGCTACCACCGACGAACTGGTAAAACAGATAACAGAGGATATAATGGGGGCAAGGGCTGCATTAAGCCGCCTTGATAGTGATTGAATATGGGTGCCAACAAATCGTCTGACCGGGATATAGAACGACTACTGCGGCGGAGTGTAGCCGAGGTTATCGTCGAAGATGAGCTGGCGGGACTGCTACGCTCGGGTAAAAGACTGCGGCTCAAGGAAGGCTTCGACCCCAGTTTCCCCGATATCCACCTCGGGCATATGGTCGCCCTTAAAAAGCTGCGTCAGTTCCAGGAGATGGGTCACCAGGTTGTTCTTATCGTCGGTGATTGGACTGCACGGATAGGAGACCCCAGCGGCGCCTCCGTTACCCGGCCGATGCTCACGGCAGAGCAGGTAAAGGCTAACGCCAAGACATATATGGAACAGTTCTTTAAGATTGTCGACAAGGACAAGACTGAGGTTCGCTGGCAGAGCGAGTGGTTCGGCAAGTTCGACCTCAGTGACGTTTTTCAGCTCACCAGTAAGTTTACTATAGCTCAACTTCTGGCACGGGACGACTTCAACAAAAGGTACAGTTCCGGATGCCCCATCACCATGACCGAGTTCCTGTATCCCCTGCTCCAGGCTTACGATTCGGTAGCTATAGAGTCCGATGTCGAGTTTGGCGGCACCGACCAGAAGTTTAACCTGCTGGTCGGCCGTGAGCTACAGTCAACGGTCGGGCAGCGCCCCCAGCAGATACTGATGGTACCCATCCTTATCGGCACCGACGGCAGCCACAAGATGAGCAAGAGCCTGGGCAACTATATCGGTGTCGCCGAACCGCCGGAGCAGATATACGGCAAGCTGATGTCCATCCCCGATAACCTCATTATAAACTACTTTGAACTAGTGACCGATGTTCCCGACCGGGAGCTGGAGCAGTTCAGGCAAGACCTGGAACACGAAACGGTTAACCCGATGGAGTTGAAGAAACGGCTGGCAAGAGAAGTTATCAGCCAGTTATACAGCGAAGAGGCGGCAATCTCAGCCGGCGGGCACTTTGCCAGTGTCGTTCAGAACAAAGAGATACCCGAAGATATAAAAGAGTATCATATTAGCCTCAGTGAAAGCATAGATATTAAGGGGCTTCTTACGGTCACACACCTGGCTAAAAGCCGCAGCGAAGCCAGTCGATTAATAGACCAGGGGGCGGTCACCATCGATGGCAGAAAAGTAACCAGTAGCTCTGTAGAATTAAAAAGCGGCAGTATAATCAGAGCCGGTAAGCGCCGTTTTGCCAAAATCGTTAATTCGGATATAATTAAACAATCACCTAAAGGAGTTGATAGAGAATGACCAATCTACGCATCCCCGGACCGACGCCCTGCCCCGATGAAGTCCTCAAGGAGATGAGCCGGCAGATGATAAACCACCGTGGTCCCGAGTTTGCCCGGATACTGAATGATGCCACCGATAAATTGAAACAGCTATTTATGACAAAGAACGATGTTTTTTTACTTACCGGTTCGGGGACGGGTGGATTGGAAGCGGCAGTGGTTAATACCCTGTCTCCCGGTGATAAGGTATTATCGGTCTCCATAGGCGTTTTCGGGGACAGGTTTGCCGCCATCGCCAGGCAATTCGGCGCCGAGGTAATCCCACTCTGTTTTGAATGGGGCAAATCGGCCAATATAGACGAAATCCGCCAAGCGCTCAAGAAAGAGTCGTCAATAAAGGCGGTTATGGTCACCCACAACGAGACCTCCACCGGTGTTACCAACGACTTGGCTAAAATCAGCTCGGCAGTAAAAGAATACGACAAACTTTTTCTCGTCGATGCCATCAGCAGTCTGGGCTCAATTGAGCTACCGGTTGACGAATGGCACTGCGATATTACCATCACCGGCTCCCAGAAAGGGTGGATGGTGCCGCCTGGGCTGGTTATGGTCGCCGTAAGCGAGGCAGCCTGGAAGGCTAATGCCGAAGCTAAAATGCCCCGTTTTTACTGGGACTTTGCCAAAGCTAAGAGCTACCTTGAGAAGGGACAGACGCCGTGGACACCGGCTGTCTCCATAGTCTTCGCCCTTTCGGTAGCCCTGGATATGATGCTCAAGGAAGAACTCCCCAATATTATAGCTCGGCACGTCCGCATGGCTGAAAAGACCCGCAACGGGGTGAAGGCTCTCGGTTTAGGCCTATTTGCCGAAGAAGGCTACGCTTCAAACACGGTAACATCTATAGCCGCCTCGGATGGGCTTGATATCAAAGAGTTGCTCCGCATCCTTAGGGAGGAACACCAGACCATTCTCGGCGGCGGCCAACAGCACTTAGCGGGTAAAATCTTCCGCATCGGTCATCTGGGCTGGGTAACCGAAGAGGATATCGATAATGTCCTCAAGGCACTCAAGGTAGCCCTGCCACAGGCGGGATTCAGGAGTAAGAAGTAGCATGAAGGTCTTGGTTGCTGACCCCATCGCCCATGAGGGCATAGATATCCTTAGTGAATGCGCCCAGGTTGATGTGAAAACAAATCTGAAGCCGGAGGAAATAGTAGCCATAGCCGGCGACTACGAAGCCATTATCGTACGCAGTCAAACCCGCATCACCGCCGAAATAATCAAGGCGGGCAAGAAACTCCAGGTAATCGGCAGGGTTGGCGTCGGGGTGGACAATATAGATATAGACGAAGCCACCAAGCACGGCATTGTGGTGGTCAATGCCCCTACCGGCAATACCATATCAGCCGCCGAGCACAGCATCGCTCTGATGCTGGCTCTGGCGCGGCATATTCCTGCAGCCAACGCTACTCTCAAGTCCGGTGTCTGGCGCCGGGCTGACTTTATGGGCACCGAGGTAAAGGGTAAAACACTGGGTATAGTCGGCTTGGGCAATGTCGGCTCCGATGTCGCCAGGCGTGCTCAAGGGCTGGAAATGAAACTTATCGCCTATGACCCCTTTATATCCGCCGACCGCGCCCTGAACCTGCAGGTAGAGCTTGTTCCCTTGGAACAGCTATTAAAAGAGTCTGACTTTATCAGCCTGCATATTCCCCTTACCGATTTAACCAAGGGTTTAATCGGCACCAAGGCGCTGGCTATGGTCAAGCCTATGGTTCGTATAATAAACACCGCCCGCGGTGGGCTCATTGACGAAGAAGCCCTGGTGAAAGCTATAAATGAGGGCAGAGTTGCCGGTGCCGCCATTGATGTCTTCGCCAAAGAGCCGTGTACCGAGAGCATCCTTTTCGAAAATGACAGGATAATAGTCACCCCCCACCTCGGCGCTTCCACCACCGAAGCCCAGGCTTTAGCCGCTACCGAGGTAGCCAGGCAGTTCGTCGATGTCTTTAAGGGACAGCCAGCAAGGTACGCCGTTAATGCACCGTTCATCTCGGTGGAGGCACTGCCGGTATTGGCGCCGTTCCTGAAGGTGGCAGCTACCCTCGGCAGTCTGGTCAGCCAGCTTGCCGAGGGGCAGATGAAGAATATCCATATAAAATACAACGGTGAGATTGCCAACTATAATACCAATACTCTCAAGGCGGTTATCCTGGGAGGATTGCTCAAGGAAATAAGCGAGGAAAGGGTCAACCTGGTCAACGCCAACCTGGTTGCCGCCCATCGTGGCCTTAAAGTGGTGGAGCAGAAAGAGGCTACCTGCGAGAACTACGCCAACCTAATTACCGTTGAGGTCGTTACCAGCGACAGTGCTACTACCGTTTCCGGCACAGTTCTGCGCGGGGAGTCGCATATCATCCAGGTCGATAACTACTGGATTGACATCGTGCCTACCGGCGGCTATTTTCTCTTCAGCGACCACTGTGACCGCCCCGGTCTTATCGGAGCTGTCGGCAAAATAACCGGCGATGCCGATATAAACATAAGCTATATGAACCTGAGCCGGCTTAAACCCAGGGGTCAGGCACTTATGATACTAGCTCTCGATGAAGCCCTGCCAGAGGAACACCGTCAACAGATATTAGCCCTACCCGATA
Source organism: Dehalococcoidia bacterium (assembly GCA_030627335.1). Classification (GTDB taxonomy): domain Bacteria; phylum Chloroflexota; class Dehalococcoidia; order Dehalococcoidales; family W693; genus W693. The sequence goes on from DAOUSH010000002.1 coordinate 6,008, forward strand.
TCCACACCGCCAAACTGGTCAGAATATAAGGCAAAGGTTACAGCTATCACTGCTGAAACGACACCAAACCAACCAGCGAAATATAACATCTGGAGTAGTAAACATCTATGAGAATCGGAGTCCTGGCTCTACAGGGTAGTTTTATAGAGCATATCAATATGCTGGAGGAGTTGGGGGTAACGGCAACACCGGTCTACAAGCCCGATGAGCTTGAAGGAATTGACGGGTTTATTATACCCGGCGGTGAGAGCACCACCATGCTAAACCTGATGCACGAATTTGGCATATTTGAGCCGCTTAAGGAGAAGGCTCGAGCTGAGCTACCGGTTATGGGAACCTGTGCCGGTATGTTGTTGCTGGCAAAAGAGGTCTCCAATCCCGGAATGGAAACTCTAACCCTCATAGATATATCTGTAAAACGCAACGCCTTCGGCAGACAGATTGACAGCTTTGAGGCTAGCGTCGATATTCCTTTGCTTGGTAAAGAACCTTTCCTGGCAATCTTCATTCGCGCCCCACTGATTGAGCGCACCAGCCCTGATGTAGAGATACTGGGCAGGCTGAACGACGGAACTGCTGTAGCCGTCCGGCAGGAACGGATGCTGGCTGTATCCTTCCACCCCGAGCTTACCCAAGATACGAGGCTGCACCGCTACTTTTTGGAGATAGTTGCCGACTGCCTGGAGGAAGAGGTTAAAAGCGTTCGTGAAGCAGCTATACCAGCCGATTGAGTACCAGTCCCGACGGTAACTTGGGATAAAAATAGGTTGATTTTCTAGGCATGCGGTCACCGGCGTCGGAAATGTCCTTAATTCTTCGGCTATGTATCGGGCTTATTATAAATGCCAGCTGGTGTTCCTGTTTCAACACCTGTTTAACGGCATCCCGGTGGTCGTAATTATAGGAAATCTTAATCTCATCCTCGCTGCTTAATCCCAGTAGTTCCTCCAGTATGACATGGTCAACGATGCTGACATCCAGCCTTTTATACAATGCGGAGTGAAAATAGGGTATCATCTTGCTGGCGCTTGCGAAGTCCCGCAGTGTAAGTAATAAAAGGTTCTTATTGTTGAGGCCGAACAGGAACAGCCTTATCTCGCTTTCATCGGCCAGTAATCTATCAACCCTGTTCCATATATCGGGTAGACTCAGCGACATCTCCTCGATATCAAAAATAGTCCTCAATTTATCTTCCAAGCCAACCAGTTTCGACGACGGCATACCGCGGATAAGGCGATGCGGCGGCAGTATTACCAGGCCCGGGTCGTCAAAATCCATCAGCGACATAAGGGCATAATTAAAGGCACTACCTTCTGATACTGTCGAGTGAATAATGCGCTGTTCTCGCTGGTATATAAGGGCGCTCTCATAGCGATGGTGACCATCGGCTATATAGAGCGGTTTTTCGGCAAAGAAGCCGCAGATATCATCAATAACCTGAGGGTTGGTAATCGGCCAAACCTTGTGCCTCTCCGTATCGTAACCCTCGATATTGATTATCATCTTGCCCAGTTCCTGGGCACTAATTAGTGAAGAGATATACTGTTCCTGGTCCTCAAACATAACCAGTATCGGGCTGGTATTGGCTCTCAGTGCCCAGAGCAGGCTTATCCGGTCGCTTTTAGCTTCAGTCAATGTGCCCTCGTGAGGTCGGATAATATTCTTGTGCCACTCCTCCAGCCTGACACGGGCGACCAGACAGCGACGCTTGTATTCCCTGCCATTATGTAAAAAATATTGGTCGTGGAGATAGATGGTCGGTGTCTCGTCGGTGACAAAAACATTCTGCTTCAGCCATTCTTCCATGGTGTTTGCCGAACGTGTATACTTGTTGTCCATTGTCGAGTCCTGCGGTAACTGCTGACCATGCTCTATACGAATGAAGTTGTGCGGGCTTCGACGATACATCTCCTCCTCCATCTGGGGGGTAATGATGTCATACGGGGGGCAGATAACCGCCGACAGGTCTTTGGCTATTGATTTGTTGTAGCGCACACCATGAAAGGGTTGGACTTCAGCCATATTTTAATCTCCAGACTCTTTTATTATTCTCAGTAGTTCACTCTCGCTGATTTGCATGATGCCCATACTCCGGGCGCGTGCCAGCTTGGAACCGGGCTCGGCACCGACCACCAGATAGTCCGTCTTACGGGTGACATCGCTCTTAGCGCTGCCGCCGAGGGCTTTTATTCTGGCTTCCGCCTCCTGCCGAGATATGCTATCCAGCCGGCCGGTAACAACAAACTCCTTGCCTTCGAGTGGTAGCTCGCCCGTTTTCGCTCCTTCTATCTTCGTTAACACCTCAGCTGTCTCCAACTTTTCTATTATCCTTTTATTTTCCTCGTTCTGGAAGAAGGCGATAATGCTGTCTGCGATCTTGGACCCTATGGTGCCTATGGATATCAGCTCTCCTTTTAAGGCTTCAGCCAACCCATCTATACTGTTAAAGTGCTTCGCCAGCAATTCCGCCGTTTCCTCGCCGACGTGGCGTATACCCAGAGCATAGATAAATCTGGCTAGTGGTCTCTTTTTACTTCTATCAATTGCATCTAAAAGGTTATCTACGCTCTTTTCCTCCATTCTGTCCAGATTGAGAAGCTCTTCCCTTTTAAGGGAATACAGGTCGGCAAAATCACCAGCAAGCCCCTCCCTTGATAGAATGGCGCTCATCTTTTCACCGATGCCCCTGATATCCATCGCCCCCCGAGAGGCGAAGTGCTCGATGCGTTGTTGCCTCTGGGCGGGGCAGGCTGCATTGGGGCAGTAGTACATTACCTCGCCTTCCGGCTTGAAAATGTCAAACCGGCACTCCGGGCATTTCCCATCTAGTTTCTTATATAAGCTGAACTCTTTAGCGTCTTTGGGGCGCTTGCTCAATACCGGCCCGACTACTTGAGGTATAACATCACCCGCCCTCTGGATGATAACGGTATCGCCCTCACGTATATCCTTGCGCCTGATATCGTCCTCGTTGTGCAAAGCGGCATGCTTTATGGTTACGCCACCGACCGATACCGGCTCCAGCACGGCATAGGGATTCATTGTCCCCGTCCGCCCGACGCTTATTTTTATCTCTTTCAGAACCGTATTGCCCTGCACTGCCGGAAATTTGTAGGCGATAGCCCACCTCGGCTCGTGACCGATATCTCTTAGTTTTTCTTGCAGCTTCATTTCGTTCACCTTGACGACGATGCCATCGGCTTCGTAAGGCAACCCTTCTCTTTCTTCAAGCCAGTCATCATAGTATTTCTCAACCTGCTTGATATTGCCGAACAGCCTGTTGTTGGGATTTACCTTAAAACCGAGTGATTTCAGGTATTCCAGTGTTTCCCAGTGGCTTGACGGGATTGCCTTGTCTTCGGCATAACCGAGCATATATATATAGATGTCCAGCGGACGACCGGCAGTTATACGCTGGTCCAGCTGGCGCACCGAGCCGGCGGCGGCATTTCTGGGGTTGGCAAACAGCGGCAATCCCTCATCGGCTCGCTCCCGGTTCAACTTTTTGAAGCCGTCGATGGGTAAAAAAACCTCGCCTCTTACTTCAAATCGTGACGGTGCTGTCTTTGGCACTGACAGCGGTACACTCCTTATCGTCCTCAGGTTACGGGTGATATTCTCACCGCGGAAGCCGTCACCCCTGGTAGCGCCGATAGTAAGTTTGCCATCGATATAGGTTAATGATACCGCCAGCCCATCTATCTTGTGCTCGCAGACAAAGTCCGGTTCTTGCCCATCGGCTAGTTTTATAATGCGGTTATACCAGGCAGTAAGTTCTCCTCCGGAGAAGGCGTTGCCCAGCGATAACAGTGGCAACTTGTGCTCTACGATACCGAGGGCTTCTACCGGAGCGGCGCCGACCCGCTGTGTCGGAGAGTCCGGGGTTATCAGCTGCGGGTGTTCCTCTTCCAGCCGACGGAGCTGTTTTATCAGCCCGTCGTAGTCGGCATCACTTATCTCAGGGCTATCCAGTACATGGTAAAGATGGTTGTGGCGGTTTACCTCCACCCTGAGGCTTTCAATTATTGCTTTAGCTTCGCCCATATCCGTCATTTATCTTAAGTATATCAGATAAACCGAGGTTGATTAAATAATCCCCAGGTATTATGCTTATGGCTGATGAAATTAATTGTCGGTTTGGGTAACCCCGGCTCCGGCTATTCCAAAAATCGCCACAATGTAGGCTTCGCCTGCCTGAGGAACCTTGCACACAAACACGGCATAAGTCTTAACAAAAAACAGTCCGAAGCCAGAACCGGCAGTGGCAAAATAGAGGGTGAAACCGTCACCCTCGCCCGTCCACAGACCTTTATGAACCTCAGTGGTCAATCTGTAAGCCGTTTGTTAAAAAAGCTAAAATTAAGCCTTGATGACCTTATCGTTATCCACGACGACCTCGACCTGCCACTGGGTAGAATACGCATCCGCCAGGGTGGTGGCTCTGGCGGACACAATGGGATTAAATCTTTAATCAGCGAGCTTTGCAGCCAGGATTTTATTCGTATCCGAATCGGCATCGGGCGGCCATCTGGATATGCCAGCGAGGATGATGTTATCGATTTTGTTCTTTCAGACTTCACCTCGGAAGAAAGAATGGTTATAAAGAAAGCTGTAGACGAAGCCAGCGATGCCGCAATCTGCCTCCTTGCCGAAGGGCTTGAAACAGCTATGAACAGGTACAATTAGCCGCTTTGCCAAGCCCTTTCTCAAGTGCTATAATCCCGATGTCTCAGGCTTCCTATAATGATAGAAAAGAAAAAGCTCATTGCCGTTATCGGTGGCAGTAAATCTTCGGCTGAGGAAAGCAAACTGGCGGAAGAGGTTGGCCGTGAGGTGGCAAAAAGGAGCGCCATTCTTGTCTGCGGTGGTCTGGGTGGGGTTATGGAAGCCGCCTGCCGCGGCGCCAACTCCGAAGGGGGGCTGACTATCGGTGTTTTGCCCGGCGAGAACAGCCGTGAAGCCAACGAATATGTTCAAATCCCCATCATCACCGGCATCGGCTATGCCAGAAACGTGGTCGTGGCCAAGTCGGCTCAGGCGGTTATCGCCATCGGCGGCAGCTACGGCACACTTACCGAGATAGGATATGCCCTGCAGAACGGCATACCGGTCATCGGTCTGGACACCTGGTCTATATCAAGGAAAGGTAAGGCAGATAAATCTATTATCTCAGCGGAAAATGCGGCTGATGCCGTATCTATAGCTTTCGACCATATTACGGACTGAATACGATTGATTTTGAGGTGATTTTATTGCCGGCTATAGCAAACCTTAAAGCACGGGAAATACTGGACTCTAGAGGCAACCCGACCCTTGAAGTGGAAGCCGCCCTTTCCGATGGAACCAAGGGCCGGGCGGCTGTCCCTTCGGGGGCCAGCACCGGCAAACACGAGGCGGTAGAGCTAAGAGACGGGGATGCCTCCCGGTTCAAAGGCCTCGGCGTTCTGAAAGCGGTTGCCCATGTCAACATTATAATCGCCACGGCTCTTAAAGGCATGCCCGCCACCGAGCAGGAAGCTATCGATGGCAAAATGATAGAGCTTGACGGCACCGGGGACAAGTCCCGACTGGGAGCCAACGCCATTCTAGGGGCATCGCTGGCAGTAGCCCACGCCGCCGCCAGCCATCTGGGTATGCCACTCTACCGCTATCTCGGCAACAACGA
>DAOUSH010000129.1 GCA_030627335.1 Dehalococcoidia bacterium
GTAGTATGACTTCATCGGTTATTTTTTGTTGACTCTGGCTGGAAGCCGGGACATTCTGCCACATATTCGTATCGTCTTTGGTTCCATCGGGGTTCCTGGTAAGCTCGTGAGTCTGACGGCTCATCCTCTTGGAGATGATTGACATGGCTTCTTTGTCTATAAGGTAAAGGTCTGGTGTTACCTCTCCCGAGACCAGACCTTCTCCCAGCCCGTATATCGCTTCAATGACAATCTTTTTAGTATCGCTGGTTACCGGCTCTATGGTAAACATCACCCCCGATGTTTTGGAGTCCACCATTCTCTGTACCGGAACGGCGATGCCGACCTTGAGGTGGTCGAAGCCCTGCTGGTGACGGTAGTAGATAGCCCGGGGTTCGAAGAGGGACGCCCAGCACTTCTGCACGGCATCGACTACATTATCCTCACCCTGTATATTGAGGAAGGTGCTCTGCTGGCCGGCGAAGGATGCTTCGGGCAGGTCTTCGGCGGTCGCTGAGGAGCGCACCGCCACCAGCCCCTGCCCCAGTTTTTTGTAAGCCGCCTTGATTTCCTCGGCTATCTCCTGGGGTATGGCGATATCCAGTATCAATTGCTTAATTTCGGTAGCGACCTGTTGCAGTTGCTTGCTATTTCCTGTGTCCAGTGGCTCGAGGAGGACACGAATTTTATCAACGATATGGAAAGCCTCCAAAAACTCGTAATACGCCTCTGAGGTAACGATAAAGCCCGGCGGAACGGGCATCCGGGCGTTGGTCATTTCACCCAGGTTTGCTCCCTTGCCGCCGACCGCAGGGATGTCATCTTTGGTAACTTCATCAAACCAGGTAATAACCTTGTGCATAGTTATACCGTCTCCTTCTTGTTCAGGTATCTTTGCTCAAAAAGCGTTAGCATTATACCATAATGTTACACCGATGCTGTAAAGAGAGGCTAATTAATATTAAGTTTATTATTGACAGTATTATTAATCAGGGGGTAGAATTAGGGAGCTGATTGAGGGATAAAAAGGAGCCTTATATGATTGAGATGACCATTGATAGCGTTCGCATCGGGCTGATGAATCGCCAGATGGAATATCAGTATGTGGTCCTGTTAAGGGAGAAGGGGGCGGAACGCTATCTCCCTATCTTTATTGGCCCGGCTGAGGCAAAAGCGATACTCATCAAGCTCAAGGGTGAAAGCGTACCCAGGCCGATGACCCACGACCTGTTGCATGCCATAGTCGATACCCTCGGAGCTACTATCGATTCAATAATCGTCAGTGACCTTAAGAGCGATATTTTTTATGCCAAGATTATTCTGAATATAGACGGCGGGCAGACAGAAGTGGATGCCCGCCCCAGTGACGCCCTGGCGCTGGCTATCAGGATGGATGCACCTATTTTTGCCGAGGAATCAGTGCTGGACAAGGCTGGTATCCCGCTGGAGCAGGACAAAGAAACCGGTGAGCCCATTCTCGGGGAAGGGGATGTAAGTAGTAGCGAGGGCAAGGGTAAAACGGTTAGCGAAGAGGAGATGAAGAGGCTCTCCGCCTTCCGTGACTTCATTAACAACCTTGACCTGGATGATTTTGGCAAGCACAAGTCTTAGGCTGGGGCTTGACGTGGCATCTGGTTTGGTAACCGGATAAGCAGTAAGCCTCGGAGATAGTTGCTCCGGGGCTTTTAAGTAACTAATAATAAAAATACCGTTATTACTATAAGGTGATTACAAAATAATCGGTAAGCCGGTATCTCTTGACTAAAAAGAAGTAGTTTGGTATGCTGCTCGCGGATAGCGCTGAGGCTGGTATGCGTAGATGGCAGGCAGCCCTTAGGTTTATAGGCGTCGGGTGGTATGTAGGGTTCTCGATACTCGGCGGGGTGCTGGTCGGCTTGTGGCTGGATGGTAGATTCGGCAC
>DAOUSH010000017.1 GCA_030627335.1 Dehalococcoidia bacterium
GGTCGTCTTCAATACTAGCGAGTCTATTACCGGACACCAGAGCCATAACCGGCGGCGAGCCTTCCTGCTCTGAACATCTGGATAGCTCCTGCATGCCAGCACTGATGGCATGGCCGTTCAGCTCCACCAGAACCAGATCCGGACGGCGGGCGGTTATCTCCTTGGCCATGCCATTGTTATGAGGAATAATCTTGCAGGCAAAACCACCCCGGGCGAGCGCCGAAGCCAGCTCAACCAGTTCCCCGGTTTCATGGGCTATCATCAACAACTGTGGCATCGTCTTCCTCGTCCTCGTCAATAGGCATAGAGCCGACTATAAGGCCGGAGCCAGCAAGGGAATAGTTTTATAAACCTGCTCCTCAGTATCACTTCGGCATCATAGCCGAAGTGGCCGGCGAACTCGGTAACGTACCGCTTCAGTATGCGGCGGTCATTCTCGTCCAGCTCGGCAATACCGACTTCCCTGCCCAGTTGATGCTCCTCAATGTTTCCTCTCAGGTAAATGACGCCGCCGTGCATGCCGGTGCCGATAAACTTGGCCTTGTGGTAGCCGCCTTCACTCAGGTTAAGCCCCAGCAGAATCAGCACTCCCCCTGCCATATATTCACCGAGGAAGTCCTGCGCCGTGCCGCCGATGACCAGCACCGGCTTCTTATCCTGGTATTCCTTCATATGGATGCCCGCCCGGTAGCCGACATCTTCACGGACAAATATCTTGCCGCCTCTGGCCGATAAACCGATGGTATCCCCGGCATGACCGTGAACGATAATTTCCCCGTCGTTCATAGTATTGCCGCAGCCATCCTGAGCATTGCCGCGGACGGTAATCCTAGGCCCATTCATAAAAACACCCAGGTCGTTACCGGGAGTACCGAATATCTGAATCTCCACCGGTTTATCCAGGTCGGTGCCGATATACCTCTGCCCGTGGACATTATAGAGCTCAATCTTCCGGGTGCCGTTAGAGGTTGCCTCCCTCAGGCTAATGTTAAGCTGCTTATAGTAGACGCCGCCGGCATCTATCTTAACTACTGAGTTGCTTTTTTCTTTCATCTTACTGTTCATCTTCCTAACTCCCTGCCATCCTTACTCCCAGGATTTCGAGCTCGGTATCGCTCAGGCCGATGCCCCTCAGGTGCAGGCGGTTGCCCCGCAGGCTCTCCAGGGCATTGACACCCAGCCCGCCCAGTATATCCTTCAGTTCGAAACTCCAGCCGCGAAGCAGGTTAGCCAGCCTGCGGGCGCCGATATCGGGATTAATCCTCTTGGTCAGGCGCAGGTCTGTGGTGCAGATGCCCCAGGCGCACTTACCGATATGGCACTGCTGGCAGACATGGCAGCCCAGAGCGATAAGTGCCGCCGTGCCGATATACACAGCGTCGGCTCCGAGGGCAATTGCCTTGGCGACGTCGCCACTGTTCCTTATGCCCCCGGAGACCACGATGGAAGCCCGGTTGCGTATGCCCTCCTGCCTTAGGCGTGTGTCTACCGACGCCAGCGCCAGCTCAATGGGAATGCCGACGTTATCACGGATAACCTTGGGCGCCGCCCCGGTAGCCCCCCTTAGCCCGTCAAGGACAATGATATCGGCACCGCCCCGTACCATACCACTGGCAATAGCAGCGGCATTATGAACGGCGGCAATCTTTACCGATATCGGTTTGGTATAATTAGTCGCCTCTTTAAGGGCATAGATAAGCTGTGACAGGTCTTCAATGGAGTAAATATCATGCTGCGGCGCCGGTGAAATAGCGTCCGTGCCCTGCGGTATCATCCGCGTCAGCGATACATCGCTGCTCACCTTTTCCCCCGGCAGGTGACCGCCGATGCCCGGCTTGGCTCCCTGGCCAATCTTAATCTCGACCACTCTACCCGCATTCAGATAATCGGCCTGGACACCGAAGCGCCCCGAAGCCACCTGAACGATGGTATTATCGCCATATCTATACAGCCGGGGGTGGAGCCCCCCTTCGCCGGTATTCCACAGGGTACCCATTTCGGTTGCCGCCCGTGCCAGAGACTCGTGCACGTTGAGGCTTACCGCCCCATAGGACATAGCGGAGAACATCACCGGCACCTCCAGCTTTACCTGAGGAGCCATCTCCGTTTTCAAATCCAGCGATTCCGGCTCAAGTTCCAGCTTCTCCGGTTTCCGCCCCAGGAAGGTGGTAAGCTCCATCGGCTCACGGAGCGGGTCTATGGAGGGATTGGATACCTGGCTGGCGTTCAGCACCAGATGGTCCCAGTAAATACGCTGACCTTTATCATCCCCCATACCGGTCAGCAGCACGCCGCCGGTCTCCGCCTGTTTGGTTATATCCTCGATAACCTCGGGGCGCCAGTTATAATTCTCGCGGTATTGCGAAGGATTCCGGATAATGGTTAATGCCTGCGTCGGGCAAAAGACCATGCAGCGGTGGCAGCCAACGCAGTTTACCTCACGGCTCCTCACTTCGTCGTCTTCGGCGTCATAGTAGTGGGTATCAAAGCTGCACTGGTTGACGCACACCTGGCACTGGATACACCGCTCCGGGTCTCTCTTTATTAAAAATCTTGGTGCTAAATAGGTCTTCATAATGTCTCTATTATCTCCGTATCGGAATTCCCCGTCTCTCCAGATAACTCTTTATATTATCTATGGAATATTCTTCATAATGGAAGATGCTGGCCGCCAGGACGGCATCCGCCCTGCCCGATACCAGCGCCTGGTACAGGTCTTCCGGGATACCGGCGCCGCCGCTGGCGATAACCGGCACACCCACCGCCTCGGATATAGCCCGGTTAAGCTCGTTGTCATAGCCCGCCCGATGACCATCGGCATCCATGCTGGTCAGCAGCAATTCGCCGGCGCCCAGGGCGACCGCCTCTTTCGCCCATTCAATAGCATCTAGATCAGACGGTTTTTGCCCGCTGTGGGTATAGACCTGCCACCTGAGCTGGCTATCACCTTTTACCCGCCTGGCGTCTATGGCAACGACGATACACTGGCTGCCGAAGCGATCGGCACCCTCTCTAATCAAGCCAGGGTTAAGCACCGCCGCCGTATTTATCGAAATCTTGTCTGCCCCGGCTAACAGCATACGCCGCATATCGTCTATTTTCCGCAAGCCGCCACCAACGGTAAGCGGCATAAATACCTCCTGCGATATACGCTCGACGACACCAACCATAGTGTCCCGTCCTTCGGGGGTAGCCGTTATATCCAGAAAGACCAGCTCGTCTGCCCCCTCTTCATAGTAGGTTTTAGCCAGCGCCACCGGGTCTCCGGCATCACGCAGGTTGATAAAGCTTTTGCCCTTGACCACGCGTCCGTCTTTGACATCCAGGCAGGGGATTATTCTCTTAGTCAGCATCACACCGCCTCTGCCGTCGTTATTGTATCCACACCAGCCACCTTGAAACAGGGTTCCTCTTTCAGCCTGCCTATAACAGCTTCGCCGCCGGTGGGAATCCAGGCCCTGTCCAGTTCCGGTTCTATCAGGCGAATAGCCGATTCTTCGGAGGAAAGGTACAGCATATCGCCCTTTTCGCCGACGACGAGCGGCCGCAAGCGGATACGGTCGGTAAGGCCTATCATCTCGCCGTTATTGGCGATAATTACGGCGAAAGGCCCGTTCATCAGCAGACTGCCATACGTCTGCCGCAATGCCTGCATCAGCTTCCGCTCTTGCGGTGGCAGGCGTTCAATATCGCTCCAGAAGGGAGGCGCCAGTATTTTAGCTACTATTTCTATGGGTAGCTTATGCTTGCGCACCAGCAGGTCGACAGCGTAAGCCACCACCTCTGTATCGGTCTGTAGGGCACAGTGATAACCGAACTGCTCAAGATAGCGACGGTTGATGCCGTAAGATGAAATCTCACCGTTATGCACTACTGTCCAGTCCAAAAGTGAGAAGGGGTGTGCCCCACCCCACCAGCCCTGGGTATTGGTCGGGAAGCGCCCGTGTGCCGTCCAGATGTAGCCCTTATACTGCTCCAGGCAGAAGAAATCGGCAATATCCTCGGGGTAGCCTACGCCCTTAAAGACGGCCATATTTTTACCGCTGGAGAAGACAAAGCTATCGCCAAGACAGGTGTTTATCTTCATCACCCTGTCTACGATATAGTCATCCTCAGACTGGTTTTCGAGCTTACACCCATTTATGTCAAGGAAGTAGCGCCACACCAGCGGCGGATTGGTAACCCTGGGCGTGGGGCGGGTGGGCACTTCCTCACATGCTATCGTCTCAAAATTATCCCTGAGAAACGCCTCCGTTTCCTGTTTGCCCTGCTGGCTGAGATACATAATATGAAAGGCATAGTGGTCGGCATATTCCGGGTACAGGCCATAGATGGCGAAGCCGCCACCCAGACCATTGCCGCGATCGTGCATATTGGCGATAGCCTTGATGACGCTCTCCCCGGAGAATGCCCCGCCCGACCTGTCCATCGCCCCGAATATGGAGCAGGCGTCGATTACCTTGTCATCGTTGTTCGCGTTATTTATTTGTCTTATATCTCTCATAACCGCACCTTTTCCAGCAACTTCACTTCCCTGCCGGTGACCCATCGGGTTGACAGGCTGCCGGGGAAGCCGTTATTGCCAGCTTTTGCCGCCAGATTTCTTCGGGCAGGGAAGCCAGACCGAAGCCGTCGGTGACGAGGGCTCCCTTAAAATCGCCGACGTCTACCCGCTCCTTCATCAGATTGTAGACAATGCCCGATTTTTCGATATCGCCGACAAAGACCATACCTACTATCAGCCCATCCCTTAACACTACCTTTTTATAGATACCGTTATGCTCCGCCTTAATAACTTCATAACTGCCATCGGGTGGGGTAACCATACCCGCCGAGACTGTATCCACCCCGAAGTATTTCATGGAGTTCATGGCGGTTCCCCCGGGGTATTCAGCCCTACCGCCAGCCATATTGAAGCCGGCGACCCTTCCACCAAGGTAGGCGTTGGGCCAGATGGGGATCAGCCGGTTCTCCCCATATATAAAATCGTAAGCCTCGGCTACATCCCCGCAGGCATAGACATCGGGCTGGGACGTAGCCATAAAGCGATCAACGACCAGACCACGGTTTTTCTTGATATCGCTGTCGGCTACCAGTTCCAGCCTCGGGCGTACACCGATGGCGACCACCACCATCTGGCAGTCTATCAGCCGTCCGTCGTCAAGGACAGCGCTTCTTACCCCACCGAGCAGATTGCCGTTAATCCCACTCACCGTATGCCCGGTAATTATCTCGACGCCGGCTCCCACTATAACCTTCGCTTCCAGGGACGACGCCTCCTCGTCCAGAATGGTATTCAGAACCCGCTCTTTCATCTCGACAATGGTAACCCTGGCCCCGCGCTTTACCAGCGCTTCGGCGGCACTGACCCCGATGAGGCCGCCGCCGATAATCACCGCCCTCACCTGCATCCGGTATTGAGTGAGAAAGTCGTCGATTACCATGGCATCGTCGAGGGCGATAAAGTTGAAGACCCCGTTTAACCCTAGCCCCTCTATATCGGGCACGATGGGCACGCCGCCGGTAGCCAGCAGCAGTTTCTGCCATTGCAGCATCTCCCCGCTTTCCAGCGCGGCGGTATGCTTACCAAAATCGACCTCTGCCACCCTGCCACCGAGAAGGGTGCGTATATTATTGCTTTCATAGAAATCCGGCGGGCGGAACAGCATCCTTTCCAGCGGGCGATGACTGGACAGATACTCGGAGATGAGCGGCCTGGAGTATGCCGGATAAGGCTCGTCGGAGACTATAACCATCGTTCCGCTTTTATCAAGCTCGCGAATGGCTTCAGCCGCCCCGATACCACCGGCAGAGTTACCGACAATGAGATATTTTGTTTTCTCTATCTTATCCATATTCTTTACCTGACTTCGTTACGGCTTATCCTGCTGTGCCATCCTGATAAAATTGTCGTATATTTTAAGCCCCGCTTCACCGCTCTTTTCCGGGTGAAACTGGGTAGCCACCAGATTATCCCGTATAAGAACGCTGCATATTGTTATGCCGTATTCGGTTTCACCGGCCACCAGCGCCCTATCATCCGGTTCGACGTAATAGCTGTGGACGAAGTAGAAGTTGGCACCATCCGGTACGCCGTTGAAAATCGGATGCTCTATCTTCTGCTTTACCTGATTCCACCCCATGTGCGGAATCTTGAGATTGTCTGGAAGTCGCTTCACTACCCCCGGGACGATACCGAGACAATCGTGCCCGCCGCCTTCCTCGGTGCTACTGAATAAGACCTGCAGCCCGATGCAGATACCCAGAAAGGGACGCCCCTCGGCAATATATCGGCTTATAGCGCTATCCAGCCCCAGCCTCTTCAGGCTGTGCATGGTATGTGCCGCCGCTCCTACTCCAGGGAGTATAAGCGCCCCAGCTTCGAGAACATCTTCGGCGGTAACGGCTAGCTTCGGCTGGTAGCCGAGCTTGACCACAGCGTTAATCACACTCCGCAGATTGCCGGCTCCATAATCAACTATCGATACCATTCCAGACCCTTCCCCAGCATATAAGATTTATAATTCAGTTGGCGATATCGTTACCTGCATCATCTGTATCCAGATACACCAGCGCCTCGTTGGGGCAATTAGCCACGCAGACCGGTATCTCTTCCCCAGGGCACAGGTCGCATTTAACCGCTTTTTTACCCACCATATCCTGCTTGATAGCACCGAATGGGCAAACCAGCAGGCATGTCCAGCAACCGATACACTTCTCTTCGTCAACTGTGACTATTCCTGTTACCGGGTCACGATTAACGGCGCCGGTAAGACAGGCATAAAGACAGGGGGCATCATCGCATTGCTGACAGCGCACCGAGAAGGACACCACCCCCCTCTCCTCCACCCACAGCCTGGGTAGGGGTCTCGGCTTTTCCTTCTTGTACGCTTTAACCAGGTCTGTGGACAAGGCATGCCTCAGCCGGCAGTACACCTCACAGAGGCGACAACCGATGCATACCCCTTCGTTAATGTAGACCCTTTTCATCATTTCTCCCCGGTAGAATAATACGGTAATCGGTTTCCGTATTCCTTACACTAACACAGCGTTTCGGCTTTGTCAATACCTTTATATTAATTTTTCCCGGATTTTCACTATTTGAACAAAGCGCCGCCCGGTAACCGGTTGACAATACCCCCTACCTGGAGTATTATGGATAGCTAAATATTACTTCCTGTCCTGTCA
>DAOUSH010000062.1 GCA_030627335.1 Dehalococcoidia bacterium
CCAAACACACCTACCTGAATAATCTTTAAAAAAAGCAGGCCACCACTTGGCCAATTTATATCCTTCTTCATTGTTGTATTTTCGTATTTTCCAATCGCTTGTATCAATCTGCATTGCTACCCCGCAAGCCTCAGCTACATCATCTACTGCATGGTCTAGTTCTAGCCCGCATGCAATTGCTGCCTTTTTGAGTTCGTACATCCTATTATTTATATCTTCCACTTAAATCCCCTATGTGCCCGCTACCATAATCGCATAAATATTGTTAGTATATTAACACTTATCGGATGAAGTCAAAAGAGAGCTGCAAGTGATATCGGTTTGAACAAGAAACGAAATAGCTTAGGAGGACTAGGAAAATGGACAATAAGCAAGAGCAACGAGACGGGATAGAAAGAAAAATTAGAGAATTAGAGACGGAACAAGCCAAGATAGACATTCAAGATAAAACACTGGCTGACTGGGACACCGAAAGGGAGGACAAACTGCAAAAAGAAATAGCGAAGCTTCGGTTGGAACTAGAAAAGCTAAACACGAATCAAACTGACGTCTAAAAGGGGCAATCTAAGAGGGGCAGAAGCCCCTCTTACTTTTTCTTCCCCCCTTTACGAAAGGGAGAAGCCCAGAGAGAGTGGGACACAGGGGGTGAGGTAGACAAGAAAGAGATTGCTTCGTCGCTCCGCTCCTCGCAATGACACAGCAGGAGGGGGATAAAGGCCGAAGATCCAAGATTCTTTGAACTCTACGAGGGGAGAGGTAGCAATATTAAATACCTATCCCAACTCCCAGCCCAAGAACAGCGGCCAGACCACGATACCCAGTATAATCTTCCACCAGACCAGGTGCGCAAAGCTAATGGTAAACAGCCACCCGGCAAACCAGATGGCACCACCCATGGCACCCGAAGCGTTACCTTTATCCATTTTACACCTCCGTTTTTGTTTAGCTATCTAATGCATTTTATCACGAGGTGATAGCGATTTTGCAATACTTTTACAGATATAAACTCAGGGAGAGTCAATCTCCTTACCAGCGCTGTTTGACTTTGGCAATGCCTTTTTGTATAATGGTATAAGGACAAGCTAAAGATACCATTCTGTTTTAGCCAGCATACCTGACCTTAACATTCGAATAACGGTTACAGTTGCATCCTTGCACCTGTATGATATAATAAGGCTTGGAAGCTAAGTCAATCCTCCTGGTGGTTAGAGCGGGGTGGCACCACCCGTTCCCGTCCCGAACACGGAAGTGAAACGCCCTAGCGCAGACGATACTGAGGGGGCAACCCTTTGTGGAAAATATGCCACTGCCAGGGGGATTATTAGCAACAAGCCTTTTCTTTATAGATACTAAGTACCGGGTATAAGGTACCACCGGATACAGTTGAACAGGCGGTTTTCAGGTAGTATTATAATATTATAGTTTTGACCTAAAGCTATAGTTGCATTATAATATATTAGTTTGACAGGCCGCTCGTGGCGGCCTGCTAAGGAGCAGAGATGACTAGCCGATTTGACAAGTTCTCTGAACGTGCTCGCCGGGTTCTCACCCTGGCTCAGGATGAGGCTCAGCGCTTAAAACACAACTATATCGGCACCGAGCATATCCTCCTCGGCCTGGTACGGGAGGAGGATGGGGTGGCGGCAAAGGTTCTGGTCAGTATGGGTATCAACCTGAGCAAGGTGTCTCAGGCGGTGGAATACATTATCGGCCCCGGCGAAAAGCCAAGCACTACCACCTCCGGCCTTACCTCCAGAGCCAAACGTGTCCTTGAGCTGGCTATAGACGAAGCCCGCCAGATGGGCCACAGCTATATCGGCACCGAGCACCTTCTGCTGGGGATACTGCGTGAGGAGGAAGGGGTGGCGGCTAAAGTTCTGGACAGCTTTAGCGTCAATATTGAGCGGACGCGTGCCGAGGTTACCCGTTTTTTCAGCCAGAGTTCTGCCAGGGCGCGGGTTAGCCGTACCACGAGCCGAACTCCCACCCTGGACCAGGTAGGTGTCGACCTGACGGCGGCTGCCCGGGCGGGTAAGCTTGACCCCGTTATCGGACGGTTTACCGAGATTGAACGGGTAATCCAAATCTTAAGCCGCCGCACCAAGAACAATCCGGCGCTCATCGGTGAGCCCGGAGTTGGTAAAACAGCCGTCGTCGAGGGGCTGGCGCACCGTATCGTTGAGGGCGATGTCCCCGAGACACTGGAGAATAAAAGGCTGGTTGCCCTGGATATAGCCGCTGTGGTCGCCGGTACCAAATACCGGGGAGAGTTCGAGGAGCGGCTGAAGAAGGTTATCGAGGAAATAAAGACATCGGCTAACTGCATCCTCTTTATTGATGAGTTCCATACTATGGTAGGTGCTGGTGCCGCTGAAGGTGCCGTCGATGCGGCTAACATCCTAAAGCCGTCGCTGGCGCGGGGTGAGTTGCAGTGTATCGGCGCCACTACCCTTGATGACTACCGTAAGTATGTCGAGCGGGATGCGGCACTGGAGAGGCGTTTCCAGCCGATTCTGGTGGAGGAGCCTTCTGTTGAAGATACCCTGGCTATTCTGCACGGTATCAGGGAGCGCTATGAAGAGCACCATAAGCTGACGATAAGCGACGAAGCGCTGAGCGCGGCGACGACACTAGCCTCCAGATATATCCCGGACCGTTTTCTTCCGGATAAGGCTATTGACCTCGTCGATGAAGCGGCGTCGCGGGTAAGAATCAAATATTACACCAAGCCCCGTTCATTGAAGAAACTAAAGCAGGACGAGGAGCACTATCGCCGGGACAAGGAAGCGGCTCTGGCGACACAGCAGTATGACCATGCCGCCGAATTGCGCCAGCAGGAGCTCCGTATTGAGGGAGAGATACATGAGGTAGAGGAGGCGTGGCAGGCCGAGCAGGGACAGGAGAAGCCGGTGGTGCAAGCCAAGGATATAGAGGAAGTGGCGGCTATGTGGACCGGGATTCCGGTGACGCAAATAGCTGAGGATGAAACCACCAGACTGCTCAATATGGAGACGGTACTGCACGAACGTATAATCGGCCAGGACGAAGCAATCGATGCCATCTCCAAGGCGGTGAGGCGAGCCCGGGCAGGGCTCAAGGACCCGAGGCACCCCATAGGCAATTTCATCTTTCTCGGCCCGACAGGCGTCGGCAAGACAGAGTTAGCCCGCGCTTTAGCCGAGTTTATGTTCGGCAACGAGGAGACCCTGATCAGGCTCGATATGTCCGAGTTTATGGAAAAGTTCGCCGTTTCACGGCTGGTGGGAGCACCACCGGGGTATGTCGGCTTTGAAGAGGGAGGTCAGTTGACCGAGGCGGTGAGGCGCAAATCTTACTGCTGTATCCTCCTGGACGAGATTGAGAAAGCCCACCCGGATGTCTTTAATATACTGCTACAGATATTCGATGATGGGCACCTGACCGATGCCAAGGGGCGACGGGTCGACTTCCGCAACAGTATTATCATAATGACCAGCAATATCGGTGCCGACCTTATCCGGAAGGGCAGTGCCATCGGTTTTACCTCTCGCAGTGACGAGGCTAAGACCCAGCAGGAGTCTTACGAAAAAATGAAGGAGAAGCTGCTGGGCGAGGTCAAGAAGGCTTTTCGCCCCGAGTTTCTCAACCGCATTGATGCTACCATCGTCTTCCACCCCCTGACCAAAGAGCAGATTCGGGAGATAGTTGATTTGATATTGGTTTCAGTGGCTAAACAGCTGGATGAAAAGGGGATAAAGCTGGAGGTAACCGGGGCGGCTAAGGACTTCCTGGGTAAGAAGGGCTATGATGAGGTCTATGGCGCCCGCCCACTGCGCCGGGTAATCCAGGATATGGTCGAGGATAAGCTCTCGGAGGATTTGCTCCGGGGTAAGTTCCGCTCTGGCGATACGGTTGTCATTGACCTTGAAGATGAAGAGATTGTAGTGCGGTCGGAGGCGGTGGGTGCCTTGCTGGGAGATGGTTAGACTTTTGAGCCACCTATGATCAGTGAAATAGCTTGATTTAGGTTAAGAGCGGGGAAGCAGAGCAATTGTCTCCGCCCGCTCTTTTTCTATTTCTAACGGATAAGAAGGTAGGGTAAAGGGAAATGGCAGTCGATTGGGCACAGGCTTTGCAGATTGGCGGTATCGGCTTCTTGCTCGTCTTTTTCGTACTGGCTATTCTGGCTCTGGCTACGAGGCTCATAAGCCTGATTACCGATAGAATCGGCGGCGGCAATGGTGAAACCGCCGATAGTGACAAAGAGTAGGTTATCCGTAACGCTCTTTAAGTACTGAAGGGAGTTAGATGGACGGCTTTTTCCAGAC
>DAOUSH010000072.1 GCA_030627335.1 Dehalococcoidia bacterium
CCATATCACCCAACCTACTGCGGATGGAGAAGGCGCCGCCAGATCCATGAGAACCACACTGGATAGAGCTAATATCAGCACCGATAGTATCGATTACATCAATGCCCACGGCACCTCAACCCAGCTAAACGATAAAATGGAAACCGAAGCGATAAAGACCGTCTTCGGTGATAAAGCCTATTCCATACCGATAAGCTCGACAAAATCAATGACCGGTCATATGATAGGCGGTGCCGGCGCCATCGAAGCATCTATCTGCATACTGACTATCCAGAACGGCATCATACCGCCGACGATAAACCTGGTTAACCCCGATCCCAACTGCGACCTGGACTATGTGCCCAACGTAGCCCGTCATACCGAGGTAAATATTGCTCTGTCCAACTCCTTCGGCTTCGGCGGTCATAACTCAACCCTGATAATAGGGCGCTACGGCGAGGTATAGGCTTGAACCGCCTGCGCTGGGACCTCCTGCCACCCATACCTGCCGACCACCCCATCAACAGCTATGGTTTTTCCGGTCTAACGGCACAACTACTATATAATCGCGGTCTTACCGAGCCACCCCAGATAGAGCTATTCCTGAAGGCTGACAAGCGCCTGTCGGGCGACCCTTTGCTGATACCTGATATGCATCAGGCAGCAGCCAGAACCTACCAGGCTTTACTTTCCGGGGAGAGTATTGCCGTCTACGGAGACTTTGACGCCGATGGCATCACCGGAACCGCTATTCTGGCACAGGGTTTGGAGGCACTGGGCGGCAAAATTACCCCATACATACCCCACCGCTTGAGGGAAGGGCACGGGCTTAACTCCAACGCCCTGGAGCACCTTCAGCAGCAGGGCATCAGCCTGGTCATCACCGTGGATTGCGGCATTACTGACATATCACAGGCTACGAAGGCAAAAAAGGATGGGCTGGATATAATCATCACCGACCACCATACACCCCTGGATGAACTTCCCCCGGCAATAGCTACAGTTGATCCCAAAAGAGCCGACTCAAGCTATCCCTTCCCGGAGTTGGCCGGGGTCGGCGTCGCCTTCAAGCTCCTGCAGGCGCTATACCAGAGTATGGGCAAAGAGGAACAGCTTAACGGCTTGCTTGACCTGGTAGCGCTGGGCACCGTGGCTGATATGGTGCCGCTGCTCGGAGAAAACCGATATCTGGTCAAGCAGGGGCTTAAGTTAATGAACAGCCAGCTCCGGCTCGGCATCAGGGAGATGGCACTACTATCCGGGACAAGCACGGATAGTCTCACCGCGGAAGACATTTCCTGGGTTCTGGCGCCCCGCCTCAACGCCATCGGTCGGCTGGAACACGCTCTGTCCAGCTATAATCTGATGATAACCGAGTCACCGGAAGAAGCCCGGGGCATAGCTATAATATTAGAAGAAAAAAACGTGGAGCGCCAAAGACTGACCACCAAAACCCTGGCTAAAGCCAGGGAGCAGGTTCTGGCTAAGGGCATACTACCTATACTGATAGCCAGCGGCAGTGACTATCCTCCTGGCATCGTCGGGCTGGTAGCCGGCAGACTCACCGACGAGTTCTACCGCCCGTCCATAGTCATTAAAACCAGCGACAGCTACAGCACCGGTAGCTGCCGCAGTATCCCCGAGTTCAATATCATTCAAGCCCTGAATCAGTGCCGTAACTTGCTGAGCCACTTCGGTGGTCATGCACGGGCAGCCGGTTTTACCCTGCCGACCAAAGACCTGCCTCAACTTGAACAGCAACTTTCACAAATGGCGGCTACGGAACTGGAGGGCATAGACCTCCGCCCCAAGCTCAATATTGATACCCAGACAACGCTGTACCAACTGGGGGGCGCTACCTACCAGGCAATTCAAGAGCTGGCTCCCTTCGGGCAGGGCAACCCGTTGCCTATCTTTCTCAGCCGCAGTGTAGAGGTCGCCGAATGCCAGGCTATGGGCAATAATGGCGAACACCTGAGGCTGAAGCTTAAACAGAACGGCGCAACCTGGGATGCTGTCGCCTTCAGGATGGGCAATTGTTCAACCGAAGTGCATTCCACCATTGATATCGTTTATAATCTAAAGCTGGAGAAGTGGCACGGGCAGGAGACATTGCGGCTCAATATCCTGGACTTTGTCCCTTCCAACCGGTAAGTAAATAATTACTTTTAAGGATAGTTAATATGACAAATGAAGCACTGGCTATCGCCATCATCATAATCGGCGCTTATCTACTCGGCTCCATCCCATCGCCTTACATCGTCGGCCGCCTGAGAAAGGGAATCGATATCCGCCAGGTAGGCAGCCGCAATATGGGGGCTATGAACACCTTCTACAATGTGGGTATAGCCCCCGGATTTCTGGTTCTGGCAGCAGATGTCGGCAAGGGAGCCGCTGCTATGGCCATCGCCCAGTGGCTGTCGGATTCAAACCTGGTTATGTTTTTCGCCGGAGCCACCGTAGTGCTGGGGCACAACTTTCCGGTATGGCTGAAATTCAAGGGTGGCAAGGGGGGAGCGCCCCTTGTCGGTGTGTTTATCTATCTGATGCCCTGGGGCATACCCATAGGCTTATCTATCTTTTTCGTCCTGCTATATTTTACCCGCTTCCCGACACTCAGCTACAGCATTGCCTTGCTCTGTTTCCCTTTTATTGCCTGGCTGATACACCATAATGGAGATTATGTAATCTTCTCCCTGTTGATGCTGCTTATTCCCTTTGTCCGTTACATTCCCAGGATAAGGGAGATGCGGGCCAAGGGTGGCAGCTGGAGCCGGGTTATCAAACGCCGTGACCTTAAAGACAGGCTCTGACAGGAGAACCCAGAAACCTTCTAACCCTTAGACTTATCCCGGTATCTTTGTTGCGCCTCGGCAATGATTTTCAAAGCCTCGCTACGTTCCATCTGCCAACCTTCAATGCCTGTCTTTTTCTTCTCCAGGTCTTTATAGATAGTAAAGAAGTGCTCGATTTCTTTCAGCAGGTGCGGAGGGACATCAGCCAAAGTCTCTATGTAATTCCAGAGTGGGTCAGCCACCGGCACGCACAGTATTTTCTCATCCGGGCCTTTTTCATCCCACATCTTGAACAGACCTATCGGTTTTACTGCCATCAAGCAGCCGGGAAAGGTAGACTCCCCCACCAGAACCAGGGCATCCAACGGGTCTCCGTCTTCAGCCAGTGTCTCGGGAAAAAAGCCGTAATCGCTGGGGTAATGAACCGCCGAAAACAGCATACGGTCAAACCTCATCATCCCCTTTTCTTTGTCATATTCGTATTTGTTGCGGCTTCCTTTCGGTATCTCGATAAGCACATCAAAAACCATTTCACTCTTATTGTCCATTCTCCACCTCCTCTATATCCTCTGCCATATCATTATCTTTTTCCTTGTTTATTAAATGTACTCGCTGACGAACCAGCAAGATTACAGCAATAACTGCTATCAGTATCCCTATCACTTGAGCCTGGTGCAGGCCAAAGAGAAAGGGCGTGCCCTCCCTTATAAAACCGACGCCAAAGCGCCACAGCGAGTAGCCGCCCAGATAAACGAGGAACAGCGAGCCCTCCGGCTTGAGCCTGTCCTTTAGTATGAGCAGAACCCCGAACATCAGCATAAGAAATATAATTTCATAGACCTGGGTGGGATGAACACCGCTGACGTTAGGATTAAGGCTATTTGGATGGGTATAGGCTATAGCCCAGGGTAAAGATGTAGCTTCTCCATAGCAACACCCGTTCAGAAGGCAACCTATACGACCGATAGCCTGAGCCAGCACGATACCCGGTGCTACCAAATCCGCAGCATAGG
>DAOUSH010000096.1 GCA_030627335.1 Dehalococcoidia bacterium
ATTTACTGGGTAAAGAGGTTGAGATTGACGCCGTCTGTGATGGAGAGTCCGTCTTCATCCCGGGCATAATGGAGCATATCGAGCGTGCCGGCGTGCACAGCGGCGACTCTATGGCGGTATATCCCGGAGTCAATCTGACCAAGGCAGAGATAGATACCATCGTCGACTATTCCGTCCGGATAGGGCTGGCGCTTAATATCAGTGGCCTGATGAATATTCAGTTTGATATCGTCCCCAACGTCTCCTCTGAAGGGTCAACGGTCTATGTACTTGAGGTCAATCCCCGTGCCAGCCGTACCATACCTTTCATTTCCAAGGTCACCGATGTGCCTATGGTGGATGTCGCTGTCGGTGTTATGCTGGGCAATAGCCTCAAGGAGCAGGGATACAGCACCGGTCTCCTGCCCAGCAAAAACTTCATCGCTATCAAAGCGCCCGTCTTTTCCATGTCCAAACTGATTGGTGTCGATACCTACCTCGGCCCGGAGATGAAGTCCACCGGCGAGGTTATGGGCATAGACTACACCTTCAACGCCGCCATGGCTAAGGCACTCCTTGCCGCCGGGCTGATGTTACCGCCACGTGGAACGATATTGTTCAGCATCGCCGACAGGGACAAGGCTGAAGCCCTGCCCATAATCAAGAAGTTCCACCAGGCCGGCTACCGTTTCTACGCCACCGAAGGCACTTCAGCCCTGCTTCAGTCCGCCGGTCTGCCGGTAAAGAAGATAAGCAAGAAGTTAAGCGAGGGGCACCCCAATATTGTTGACATTATCCGGGACGGCACCGTAGACGGCATCGTCAACACCATTACCGGCGGGCGTATTCCGCTGCGCGACGGTTTCCACATTCGCCGGGCGGCCGCTGAAAAGCGTATCCCCTGCTTTACCTCCCTGGATACAGCACGAGCCGCCGCCGAGGCGTTAGCCAATGGCAGTCAGAGTTATAATGCTCAACCACTGCCAGATTACCGCTCAGGGCCAATTTAACGAATCGTCTTTAGGTTACTATTAAAGGCAATATTGATGCGTAATTCACAAGGGTCAGCACCAGGTCCGAAACAGGTTCTTGCTAGAGTTATTTCCAACACCCCGGTAATGCCCGGCGTGTGCCTGATATGGCTTGAAGCCCCTGAGATAGCGTCTTTAGCGCAGCCGGGGCAGTTCGTTATGGCTAATTGCGGGGAAGATAATCTGCTACGCCGCCCTTTCAGCATCTACCAAGTGAACGACGGTAAAGCCAGCCTCGCACTCCTATTTTCTGTAGTCGGCAAAGGCACGCAATGGCTGTCCCAACGCAAGGCTGAAGATAGCATAGATCTGCTTGGTCCATTGGGCAACGGTTTCTCTATAAATCCCGCTTCTCGCAGACTATTACTGGTAGCCGGCGGCATCGGTATCGCTCCGTTGTGCTTTCTGGCTCAGACGGCTTTAGAGCAGGAACGCCCGGTAACCCTGCTTCTTGGGGCGGCTACCGGGGCACAGCTTTGCCCCATCCACCTCATCCCCCCAAGCGTAAAATGCATTACTGCTACCGATGACGGCTCTGCCGGTAAAAAGGGTTTTATAACCAGCTTTATTCCCGAATACATCGACCAGGCAGACCATATTTTTGCCTGCGGGCCCAGCCCGATGTACCGCACTATGGTGAAAATGCCGGAACTGAAAGATAAACCGGTGCAGATTTCGCTTGAGGTCAGGATGGGCTGTGGTTTCGGTGCCTGCTACGGCTGTACGGTAAAGACGAAAACCGGGCTTAAGCAGGTATGCCATGACGGCCCTGTATTTAACCTTGATGATATATTATGGGATGAGTTGGCAGATATATAGATGACTTTTACCAACCGCCAACTACAGGAGGTACATTATGGTAACAACTGATACAATAAGCCTCAGCACCAAGGGACACTGCGATATCGTAGATATTACACTGCCGGTAGAGCAGCAACTGGCTAAGTCTGAGATTGTCAGCGGTATTGCGACTGTGTTCGTTACCGGCTCCACCGCCGGCATAACCACCATTGAATACGAGCCGGGGATTATCGCAGACCTCAAGGATGCGTGGCAAAGGCTGGCGCCTGACAATATCCCCTATGCCCACGACCGCGCCTGGGGTGACGGCAACGGATATTCTCACATCCGCACCTCACTGCTGGGGTCTTCACTGGTAATACCCTTTAAGGATAAGAAGCTGGCCCTGGGCACCTGGCAACAGGTAGTGCTGGTAGATTTCGACAACCGCCCCCGCCAACGACAACTTGTGGTGCAGTTTATGGGAGAGTAGGCTACTTGCCCATTACCAGAGAGAAGAACTCAGCCCGGCTGGCCGGCTTCTTGCGGAAGCTACCCCTGAGAGCGGAGGTAATGACACTGCTACCCGTTTTCTTGATACCCCGCATTATCATACACATATGCTCGGCTTGAATAACCACGGCGACGCCGTCTGGCTTAAGCCCATTGACGATGACTTCGGCAATCTCGGTAGCCATCCTTTCCTGTATCTGGGGACGCTTGGCGATAATCTCCACCACCCTTGCCAGCTTGCTGATGCCGACGACACGTCCCTCTTCATTGGGAATGTAGCCGATATGGACAACGCCGTAGAAAGGCAGAAAGTGGTGCTCGCACATAGAATAGAAAGGGATATTCTTGAGGATGACCATCTCCCGATGCCCCATCTCGTAGCCTACCTTGAGCTCTTCTGTGGGGTCCTGGTCAATTCCTGTAAAAAGCTCGGAGTACATCTCGGCAAAGCGCCTCGGGGTATCGATAAGACCCTGGCGTTTGGGGTCTTCCCCGATAGCCTTGATGATAGACGCTACAGCCTTCTTTATTTCAGTCTCGTCAATCACTCGTAATCTCCTTTTACCCTAGGGCTGTACCTTCAGATTCTCGGCACACATCCCCCGGTCGAGTGCCCGGGTCTTACATCCGGCCAGGTC
>DAOUSH010000076.1 GCA_030627335.1 Dehalococcoidia bacterium
GTGAATAATCTCCGGACAGTAGATGACAGCCGGCTGGGGCGATAAATGCCCGCCTTATCTCCCTGCCTTGCTCACTGCGGACGGGTATGTTCTGTAGATTAGGCTCGCTTGAGGAAAGGCGTCCGGTAGCCGTTCGTGTCTGGTTGAAGCTGGTGTGCAGACGCCCCGTCCTGGGGTTAATCAGGCTGGGCAGGGCATCGATATAGGTCGACTTGAGCTTGCTTAGCTGGCGATACTCTAAAATCAGCTCCACTATCGGATGGACGCCTCGTAGCTCCTCCAGCACTGCAGCCCCGGTAGAGTAACCACTCTTGGTTTTGCCTGCCGGAGGCAGCTTCAGTTCTTCGAAAAGAATCTGGCTGAGTTGCTTGGGCGAGTTGATATTGAAGCGGTGACCGACGCTGTCGTAAATGTTCTTCTCTAGCTCCAATAGCCGCTTACCGAGGCGGTGAGACATATGCCGCAGGCGGTCGGTGTCCAACATCACCCCGTTCATTTCCATCCGTATCAGTATTGGCACTAGTGGCATCTCGACTTCTGAAAATAACTGCCACAGTCCCTGCTCTTTAAGCTCGGCATCGAACAGTTCAGCCAGCCGCCAGGTCATATCGGCGTCGGCGCAGGCATAATCCCTGGTGCGGGAAATCTCGACCTGAGACATACATATCTGTTTGGCTCCGGAGCCGATAAGCTCGGTAATGGGTGTCATCTCGATGCCCAGCCTGCCGAAGGCGAGGGCTTTTAATCCCACTGACTTCTCCCCCAGCAGGTGAGCGGCGACCATGGTATCAAAGCTCAGGTTGATGACATTGATACCGTGCATGGCAAGCACCGTTATATCATACTTTCCGTTGTGGGCTATTTTTAACAGGCTGCCATCTTCCATTATGGGTTTGAGCCCGGCAATTACCTGCTCCAGCGGTAATTGCTCTGTCTGTTCCCAGCTTACATGGCCTACCGGAATGTAGTAGCTCTCACCGGTAGCCGGCGACAATGAGATGCCGACCAGGCAAGCCGACATCGCATCCAGGCTGGTTGTCTCGGTATCGAAGGCGAAAGCCCCGGCTTTTTCAAGGTGGCTGATTAACTCGTTGAGGGCGTTGGCGGTGCAGATAACGCTGTATTCCGTCCGGCACGGCGGCTCGCTTTCAGCCGAAGGGCTGGCATCCGGCGTTTCTCCCAGGGCTTCAGATAGCCTTGGGAGAAGGCTGGCAAACTCAAGCTCACGGAAAAGTTCCGTAGCCTTCTGTTTGTTAAAACGGCTGAGCCGTGATTCTTCCAGGTCTAGTTTGACCGGCAGCTCGATAACGATGGTCGCCAGCACCTTGCTTTTGCGGGCGATGTCTTCGTTATCCCGCAGGAGGTTTCTCAGCTTTTCCGGGGTGACTTCGTCTATGTGCCTGTAAATCTGGTCTATGCCGCCGAACTGCTGGATGAGCTTTGCCGCCGTCTTACCGCCGATGCCGGTGATGCCGGGGATATTGTCTGATGGGTCGCCGACCAGGGCTTTCATATCGGCGATGTGTTCCGGTTTGACCCCGTATTTCTCGTTCACGGCATCTTCATCATAGAGCATGGTATCGGAAAAGGGGCGCCTGGGCTTGGGATAGAGCACCTTCACCCTTGGCGATACCAGCTGCATGGCATCGGCGTCGCCGGTAACGATAACGGTATCGATACCCTGACTTGATGCCTGGTGACTGAGGGCGCCCAGGAAATCGTCGGCTTCATAGCCATCAAGCTCGAAGACGGGAATATTGAATGCCTCGACAAGCTGTCTTACCCGCCCCAGCTGGTTGATCAGTTCCTCCGGTGTCGGCGGGCGGTTCGCCTTGTACTGGTCAAAGAGCCGGTGGCGGAAGGTGGGAGCTTTCCTGTCGAAGGCGATGGCATAGTGGCTGGGCTTTAGCTCATAGATAGCCTTGAGCAACATACTGGCAAATCCATAGACAGCGTTTACCACCTCGCCGGTTTTACTCACCGTCAGTGGCGGCAGGGCGTGGTAGGCGCGGTGAAGCAGGGCGTTACCGTCGATGAGCAAAAGCAATTTTTTCATAGCCTAATTATAGCAGGGTAGTGGGTGTTGGGTTAGCGGGCAAGCCAGTGGGGTTATTCAACCACCGGCAAGCCGGCGGCTTGCCAGGTGGTGATGCCGCCCGATATGTTGTAGACCTCGGCAAATTGGAGCACTGCCATTAAACCCAGTGCCTGGCTGCTTCTTGCCCCGCTCCGGCAATATATAAGGTATGTCCGGTTTTTATCAAGAGTTTTAATTTCATCACTGAAAGCGGCAGAGTTGTAGTCTATATTAACGGCGTTTTCCAGATACCCCGAAGCAAACTCTTCCGGGGTTCGCACATCAATAATGACAAAGTCCGGGCTTTGCTGGTTTGCCTGTATCAGGGTGAAGGCTTCTTCGGGGGTAATATCTTCAGCTATCTGTGTTTCTGCCGGCGGGGCTGTATTATCGATTCGACTACCGAAGAGCTCACCGGTTACCGTTAGCCCGATAACCATTGCCACCAGCAGTATCCATAGCAATGCCTCTTTCAGGTTGCTATTGACCATCCTCTTGGCTGTCGGAATCCTTTTTCTCTACTCTCTCGACCTCGATGGTGCACTCGGTTACCAGGGCCGCCAGAGCGCCCACTGCTGCTAGAACCGGCAACGCTACGATGCCGATTGCCGCCGCCGGGGCGCCGATGGTCAACGGCACCTCGAGCAGGGTCTTGTCATTGTGTATTATGCGGACCTTTCTGATGTTACCTTCGCGGATGAGCTGCTTTACCTTGCCCAGCAAGTGGTCTCCGGATACTGTAAACTTTTCCTTGATTGTCATCTTTTCCCCTCTTTATACTATCAAAATACTATCAAAAGGTTCGCCTTAAAACCAGATAGATTAAAACACATCCAGGGTTAATCTACAAATATATAGCGTTTACCCTGTCTATTTCCTGGCTCTAGTGAATCACTGTTATTTCGTGATATACTTTGTGTAGTAATATTCTGTAATTAGGTGGCTGATTGAAGGTGAAAGATTTACTTTCGATATCGGATTTGAGCAGTGATGATATTCAATTATTACTGTCGGATGCCGAAGAGATTAAGGTCAGTGGCTGGCTTTCCTCGCTTAGCGGCAAGGTACTGGCTCTCCTGTTTGAGAAGCCGTCGTTGAGGACCCGGGTCAGTTTTGAGATTGCCATGCGACAGCTGGGCGGGCAGTCTCTCTATCTGTCGCCGGCTGAGGTCGGGATGGGGGAGCGTGAATCCATTCCTGATGTTGCCCGTGTCCTGAGCCGCTATGTGGATGTTATCGCCGTCCGCACCTTCTGCCACGAAACCCTTAAAGTGCTGGCAGACTATGCCAGTGTGCCGGTAATAAACGCCCTATCCGACCTGGAGCACCCGTGCCAGGCTCTGGCTGACATATTCACTATTCGCGAGAAGAAGGGGGGCCTCAAGGGCTTGACCCTTGCCTTTGTCGGCGATGGTAGTAATGTAGCCCACAGCCTTATGCTTGCCGCCTCACTGACCGGTATGAACTTCAGGATTGCCTCCCCTGAAGGTTATCAGGTTCAGGAAAAGATACTGCATCTAGCTCGGGGATATGCTGCGGACAGCGGGGCTGAAGTGCTCTGCACTATAGAGCCGCAACAGGCAGTAACCGACGCCGA
>DAOUSH010000111.1 GCA_030627335.1 Dehalococcoidia bacterium
CCATGGCGTTGATTCATAACCCACAGATTATCTTTCTCGACGAGCCTACCCTGGGGCTTGACCCACAGGCAAGACGGGCTGTCTGGAGCTACATAGGCCGTCTCAAAGGCGAGAAGACCATCCTGCTGACCACCCACTATATGGAGGAGGCGGACTTTCTTGCCGACCGCATCGGCATAATAGACGAGGGTAAAATCGTCGCCCTGGGCACCGGTATCGACCTGAAGACGGATATGATAGATACCCATACTATGGTCATCCACGCCTGGAACCTGACCCAGAAACTTATAATGGAGATGCGCAATAAATATGCCAGGGTGGAAATAAGCAACGGCACTATGACCATCAGCGACAAGAAGATTGATTTCAGGGAGATTGTCGACCAACTGCATGACGCCAATGTCACCATCCGCTCGGCGTACATCAAAGAGCCAACACTGGAGGACGTCTTCCTTAGTATAACGGGTAAGGAGCTGCGGGAATGAGATTCTGGCAGTTGTTCATCCGTAGCCTGAAGGAGACCTACCGCGACGTGCTGGCGCTGGGCTTTGTGCTGGCTTTCCCGCTCCTGTTTATGCTGCTCTTCGGCATTGCCTTTGGCGATACCAGCCCCAGCTATACCATCGGTGTTATCGATAACGATAACTCCCAGGTGTCGCAGGGATTTGTCGACGAAGCCCTGCCGGCGGTGCCCACCTTCGAGATAGAAGCCTTGGATGACGCTGACGCCGCTTTGGAAGCGCTGCGGCAGGGCGACCTGAGGGCTTATATCGTTCTCCCCGAGGGCTTCGGCCAGCAGGTATCGCAGATATGGCAGGGCGCCGACGGTAATATAGAGCTCAACATCACCTATGACGAAAGCGATTTACAGGTATCAGGGCAGATTGTCTCGACAATCAATACCATTACCCGTACTTTTGCCGGCATTGACATACCGATAACCATAAACGCCAACCCTATCAATATAGAAAACGAGATAACACAGATAGATTTTATCGGCCCGGGGATAATAATCTTCGGCTTGCTGATTATGATACCCACCTCTGGGCGCATTATGCTGCGGGATAAAGAGAATCGCTTCCTGCACCGCATGCTGGCCACCCCCACCCGGCCCTGGGAGTTCATCGCCGGCTATTCGCTGAGCATGGTGCTTATTGCCGTCGCCCAGATAGTAATTTTCATCCTGCTGGGCTGGCTGTTCGGCATGGATATAATCGGCAGTATCTGGCTGGCGTTTACCGTTTTCCTACTGGCCGCCATCTGTAGTATCGGCATCGGTATGGTGGTGGCATCGCTTTCCAAGTCTGAGAACCAGGGGGAGTCGCTGAGCTGGCTGTTCTCCATGCCACTGGCTATCGTCTCCGGGGTCTGGTTCTCCTCCGATTTTATGCCATCGTATATGCGGGTTTTTGCCGATATCTTCCCCTTTTCCCACGCTGTCGATGCCTCGCGGGCGGTCATTACCCGTGGCGTCGGCATGGAGGCGATAAGCGGCGACTTTTTCTTTCTGGTCGGCTGGGCTGTTGCCATCTTTGTCCTGGGCACGGTGCTGTTTGCCAGAACTATGCGTAGCTAAAGTCTTATGAAAGCTGTTGAGTGGCTTGGCGATAAACTGAGAATCATTGACCAGACCGGACTGCCCCATAAAGAGGACTACCGGGAGCTTGTCAGCTATAAGGCTGTAGCCTGTGCAATAAGGGATATGCTCGTCAGGGGGGCGCCGGCTATCGGTGTCACCGCTGCCTACGGCATCGCACTTGGTGCCAGTGAGATAAAAGCTACCGATAAAAACCAATTTCTAAAGGAGCTTTCCGGGGTTATCCAGACCATTGCCGCCACCCGCCCCACCGCCAGAAACCTTTTTGCTGTCGCCGAGCGTATGAAGCGCGTTGCAGAAGCCGGTGATGATATCGCCGGCATCAAAAAATCGCTGATAGAGGAAGCGGTCAAAATCCACGCCGAGGAAGAAACGGCTACTGAAAGCATAAGCCGCCTCGGCGCCGAGCTTATAGAGGACGGCTGCGGTGTCCTGACCCACTGCAACACCGGACCTTTAGCCACCGCCGGCTACGGCACCGCCCTGGGGGTGATAATCTACACCCACCGGCAGGGCAAGCGGCTGAGGGTTTTCGCCACCGAGACCCGTCCCCGCTGCCAGGGAGCCCGGCTCACCGCCTGGGAGCTGAAACAGGCAAATGTGCCCTTCACCCTGATAACAGACTCTATGGCTGGCTATGTTATGAAGCGGGGGGAGGTGGATTGCGTTATCGTCGGTGCCGACAGGATTGCCGCAAACGGCGATACCGCCAATAAAATCGGCACCTATTCGCTGGCGGTGCTGGCGAAGGAGCACGGCATACCCTTCTATGTCGCCGCCCCTACCACCACCATTGACCCCTCCCTGTTTGCCGGCGATGAAATCCCCATCGAGGAGAGAGACGC
>DAOUSH010000018.1 GCA_030627335.1 Dehalococcoidia bacterium
AACCCCCTCTCTTTATTAAAGAGAGGGGGAGATACATAGAAAGAGGGGCACTCGCCCCTCTTAAACTGCCTGTCTTTTCTGGTCCTACCAAGGGCGAGGAACGGCTCTGCGCCTACCCTTAACAGGCAAGGTAGGTGGCGCGATGTCACCCAAGAGTTCCTTACTTGTTTTTAATTCAAAGCGGTAGGGACTGCCATTCGCATCTTTTCGCGTATTCCAATACTCAATCATCTGCTTAACTGAGGTCGGAGGTTCGGAGACACCGACAAGCCGACCCAGCTTTGGTGGCTGTCCATCCTTCACTCGCCCATCCCAATACATCACCAGCTGATATACATCCTGAGGTGTCAGCACTCTCGCCTTTATTTCGTAAACATATTGCTCCTTAGAGGCCAAGGTATGCAGAAGGTCAATTTTCACTCCCATTCCAGGCCAGGTTACGAAATCAGGGTCGATCTTAGAACCACTTACAATATGCGGAAGCTGCTTTCTCAGCATGTCTTTTATTGCCTCCTCATCTTCTCGGCGCATTTGTTTAAATACCGGCGGTAGAAAATCGCTATCCCTGAGATTGTCTCTCAGGGCAGACCAGAACGGGTTTTGTTCGTCTAGCGTGGTCTTGTTGTTTACACTAGAGAATTCTTCAGAGTCGATAACTATTTCCCCCGCAAACAAGTTAAAATGGGGGTCTCTTTCGAGGTCCCATATCTCAGTAAAAGCATGGGGGGTAACTACGCGCCCTCTCAATCTTATATCAACACCCTGCGTGCGTGTATTTTGTTGATAGTAGATTTTAAGGGGGTAGGGACGCCCCGTCATGCGGTCTCTCTTTTCCTCGTCTAGCCACCCCCACGTATATTGGACTGTTGCCTCTCTGCCATCTGCGATCACTTTTATATACCTAGTTTGGCTTGTGCCATAAGGTATTTCAACAGGTTGAACTGGATCCTCATTCCACCTATCCTGAGGGCTAGTGCGCCAGCGTAGCCACAGGGTGTTGCGTCTGTCAAACAGATACCCTCGGTAGATGATACCAAGGTGCTCAAGTAAGCGTGCAATCAGTCGCTCATCGAAACTTTGAAGACGCTTATATAGTGTTCGAAAGTATTCGAAGCTAGTCTGGACGAAGACACGTGTGCCAGTCTCGCCATGGGCTTTCAAAATGTCTCGATTCCATCTGCTTCCATTATCGACCGTGGCAACCATTCCACTTCTGAACGGACCGGGGATGGAATACCATGTGTTTGATGGGGCAGTAGAGTCACGAGTCAGTATCTCCCAAGGCAACCGATTTTCGGTGAGGCGACAAAGGCTGTTCTTTAACCCGTACCCGTGCTCGTTTAGGCGTCCTAACCGTTCTCCTTTTCCCCCGAGCCTCATCACGCGTGACTGTAGGTCGGACAATGAAATTCCAGAGCCGCTATCAGCCACCACAATATGAATCAGGTCACCATCTTTCGTCAAGTGTACCGATGGTAAAGAAGTCTTGATTTTGGGCGCTAATAGCATTGTCAATCAACTCAGCAAGGGATTGATGGAAATCCAAATTTTGATGGCTCAAACCCAAGTACATCGAATCTTCGGGAGAGGTGTTAATAGGAAATTGTAGCTGTTCAGTTGCCATGTCAAACCTCCTCAAGCAGGATTATGTTACCTCCGTTATTATACCGCAAATTTGGCAGCTATGCCTATTAGCACTACTTTACTTACTATTATATCACCCCACCCTCCCCAGCACTTCCTCCAGCACCCCCTTCCACTCCCCACCTAGGTGCTTGTATTCTATCCTTATCTGCTTCAAGTCAAACTTTATACCGTCTCTTAAAACCGGTTCCAGTTTCTGCCTGTCAAAGTGCATGCCCTCGAACAGCCGTAGCACAATCTGCCCCTCCTCGGTGGAAATGGATACAATGCCAGCCCTGGTTGCCAGGAGTTTAACTCCTACCGCATAGAGCAGGTTTCCAACCTCCCGAGGCAGAGCGCCAAAGCGATCACCAAGCTCCTTAGCCATATCCCCAATCTGCCCGGCGCTATCTATACCCGCCAGGCGCTGGTAGAGGCTCAGCCGAGTATTTATATCCGAGACATATTCTTCGGGGATATAGGTGGGGAGGGGCAGGTCTATGGTCGGTAGTGGCAGGCGTCTGGCTTTCTCTATCGGCTTTCCGTCTTCGCCAGCCTTTAATTCTTCTACTGCCTCAGCCAGCAGCCGGGTATAGAGACTGAAGCCTATGGCGTTGATATGCCCGCTCTGTTTGACCCCGAGCAGGTTACCGGCACCCCTGATTTCCAGGTCTTTTATGGCAACGCCGAAACCGGCGCCCAGCTCAGTTGCCTCGTATATAGTGCGCAGACGCTTTTCGGCGTCCGGGGTAAGCCGCTTGCCCCTATCATACAGGAAATAGGCATAGGCTAAGTTAGCCCCCCGCCCAACACGCCCCCGCAGTTGATAGATCTGCGTCAGGCCGAACTTGTCCGCCTGGTTGACAATCAGGGTATTGGCATTGGGCACATCCAGCCCGGACTCAATGATAGTGGTGCACACCAGGACATCAATCTCACCCCGGGTGAAGTCAGCCATAACCGCCTCCAACTCCCCTTCCACCATCTGGCCGTGGGCGACAGCCAGCCTGGCTTCCGGCACCAGTGCCTGCACCTTTTCGGCGACGAAGTTTATATTCTGAACCCGGTTGTGAACGAAAAAGGCCTGGCCATTGCGCTCCAACTCACGGAGAATAGCCTCTCTTACCAGCCGGTCATCGTACTCGGCGACATAGGTTCTGATGGGTAACCGTTCCTCGGGAGGCGTCTCGATAGTGCTCATATCCCTCGCTCCCACCAGCGACATATGGAGGGTGCGGGGTATCGGGGTGGCGCTGAGGGTCAGCACATCCACATCCCGCCTCATCTTTTTCAGATACTCCTTATGGCCGACACCAAAGCGTTGCTCTTCATCGATAATCAACATTCCCAGGTCCTTGAAAACAACGTCCTTCTGTAGCAATCGGTGAGTGCCGATGCAGATATCCACGGTACCATTAGCCAGCCCTTCAAGAATGGTCCGTTGCTCTTTCGGGCTGCGGAAACGGCTCAATACCTCAATCCTGATCGGGAAAGCGCCCAGCCTCTGGCTGAAGGTGGTATAGTGCTGTTGCGCCAGCACCGTCGTCGGAACCAGCACCGCCACCTGCTTGTTGTCCATAACCACCTTAAAAGCAGCGCGTATGGCGACCTCGGTCTTGCCATAGCCGACATCACCCAGAATAAGCCGGTCCATCGGCTTAGCTTTAGCCATATCGTTCTTCACTTCCTCCTGAACCGTTATCTGGTCGGGGGTCTCGACATAGGGGAAGGAGGCTTCAAGCTCCTGCTGCCATACCGTATCCGGGGAAAAGGCGAATCCGGGCACCACCTCCCGGGCGGCGTAAAGGCTTAGCATCTCCCGGGCAACACTTTCCACGGACTCCACGGCTTTCTGCCTGGTTCGCCACCACTCCGGTGCCCCCAGCCGATTCAAGGCGGGCTGATGGTCGCTGGCGCCTATGTAGCGGCTGACCCGGTCTATCTGGTCGGTAGGGACATAGAGCCGGTCGCCGCCGGCATACTCCAGCACCAGATACTCACTCTCGATATGGTCGTTACTCATCGTGGTGACACCGGCAAACCTGGCAACGCCATGCTCAATATGCACCACATAATCCCCTGGCGTTATGGCAACAAAGAGCCTATGGCGTGGCATCGGGCGCTTCTTTACCATCCGCCGCTGTTTTATAAAGCCGAAGATTTCGGCGTCGGTCAGCAGGTGGCTATCCACGTTCATAGTCCAGCCACCAGCCAGTAAGCCCTGAACCAGCGTCAGGGAGGCGGGGGGCGGTATCTGTTCCACCTCTGTAACGGGTGAGGCGATAATATCTTCTTCAGCCAGCAGCTCCGACAACCGGCTAGCTTGGTGGCTGACCAGTATCAGCCGATGTCTCTGGCTCAATAGTTGCTTCACCTTTTTGATAAACAGGGGTAACTGCCCGACGTAGCCGGGGACAGGGGTGAAGTCAAGCTTATATATCTCTTCCTTCCCGACAGGCTCCCAGGAAGTCAATGCCAGATGAAGGCGGCTGTTTATTCTCGATCCCAGCTCCCCCCAGGTAAAATACGGCACAGGAAGATTTCGTGGCAGTTCTCCCCTCTCCAGCTTATTGCTGAACAACCGGCTGGCTTCTGCTTCCAGGGCCTCTACAGCATTTCGCATGCCCTCCGGTTCATCAATTATCAGGAGCGCTCCTTCCGGCAGGTAGTCTAAAATACAACTATTATTGAACAATGGGGTATGTAGTTGTTTATCATCCGATATTTGCCCCTCAAGCAATATGTCAAAATCCGCTTTGCTGCCCGAAAGAGACGCAAGCAACTCCGCCGCCGGTCCGATTACTGTCTGCGATAACGTATCAAGCGAGCGCTGGTTCTGCGGGTCGAACAGACGGAGGCTATCTATGGTGTTGCCCAAGAACTCAAGCCTAACCGGCAGTTCACTAGTCGGGGGATAGATATCAAGGATGCCGCCGCGCTGGCTCATCGTTCCTGGCACCTCGACTATACCCTCCCGCCGATAGCCGATAGCCTGCCACCGTTCCAGCAGTTGCCGCGGCTCGACATCCATTCCCAGCTTCACCGTGTGCCAGGCGGAGGTGAAATCGCCGAAAGGGGTCACCTTCTGCATTAGAGCCGAAGCCGAGGCGATAACTAGAGGTATCTCGCCATCAAGCCCGTTTCCTGTCAACGCTGACAGCACCTGTATCCTCTCGAGCTCGGTCGAGGCATCTGTGATAACACTCTGGTAAGGCAATGCGTCGGGCTCCGGGAAAAGCCTTACATGGTCGGAGCCGCACCAGGCTGAAATCTGTTCCTGCAATCTTCTTCCGCTTGCCGGCTGAGCGGTAACCACCAGCACCGGCAGCCTTAGTTCACGGTACAGTACGACTATCAGGTAAGGCTTAGCGGCGTCAAGCACCGCCACCCCGGTACCACCCTGCCGCCGTCTCAAATCCGCCGCCAGCCGACTATAGTCTGGCATCTCCGAAATAAGCTGCAATAGACCGGTTAGCTCCAAGGCTCCCTCCAAACGCCCTTAGGGCTAGCCGGAATCGACTAGCCCTGAATCAATATTCTAGCACAGACTCTTTCCTTGTCCAACCCGCTCTGGCTTGCTATAATGGGGCAAATTACTCAGGTTATTAAAATGGCTAAGTTATCTTTACCCTATAATCGGATAGTGGTCAAGCTGGGCACCAACCTGCTCACTGGCGGCAGTAGCCAGCTGGATAAAGACATTATGTCAAACCTGTCTGCGCAGATAGCCCGCCTGCACCAGCAGGGGCTGGAGATGCTAATCGTCTCCTCGGGGGCCATCGCCGCCGGCAGACACAAACTTGGGCTGACTAAAGGACTAAAAGGTATTCCCTACAGGCAGGTACTGGCTTCGGTGGGACAGAACAGCCTGATGAACGTCTACGAGAACCTGTTCAGCCAATACAATATTACCGTAGCCCAGGCTCTGCTGACCAAAGCCGATCTTGCCGACAGGTCTGGCTACCTCAATGCCCGTAATGCCCTGTTGAGCCTACTGGAGCTACGCGTACTATGTATCGTCAACGAGAACGATGTGGTCGCCGTGGACGAGATTCAAGAAGCCAGGTTCGGTGATAACGATAACCTGTCGGCTATGGTGGCCAACCTGATTGACGCCGACCTTCTGACGATGCTGACCGATATTGCCGGGCTATACACCGCCGACCCCCAGCGCCACCCCGATGCCCGTCTCATTCCCAGGGTGAAGCGGATAGACCCGGAGATTGAGCGTCTGGCGGCTGATACTCAAAATAAGTCAGGTACCGGCGGTATGGCAACCAAGGTGGAGGCGGCTAAACTGGCTACCGCCTCCGGAGTGACAGTAATTTTCGCCGATGGCCATGAGCCGGATGTCATCCTCCGGTTAGCCTCGGGGGAAGCTATCGGCACCATTTTCTCGCCCGTCCACACCAGACTCGAGAGCCGCAAGCGCTGGATACTGAGCGGCCTCTGCGTCCGAGGCAAGCTCATAGTAGACTCCGGCGCTGCGATGGCGTTAAAGAGCCAACGGCGGAGCCTGCTGGCGGCGGGCATCAAGAGCCTTCAGGGAAGGTTTCAACGGGGGGACATAGTCAACATCCAAGACCCGCAGGGAATAAGAATCGGCTGTGGCATCACCAACTACAGCTCGGCGGATATAGAAACCATAATGGGCTCTCATTCTGGGCGGATTACCGCTTTGCTGGGCTATGACTATGGCACCGAGGTGGTGCATCGCAATAATCTAGTAATACTTTAATTGAGAAAGGAGCCCGATGGCTACAGGCAAACTCTACGATTACGATGGGCAATTCCTGGCGGAAATAGACTACAAATGCTTCGACGAATCACAAAACTGGTGGGGGGAATTTATCCTCACCGAATTCAGGCGTCTCAAAGACGGCGATAGCTATATAATCGTAATGGAAGATGGGCGCAAGGGGAGATGCTTTCTTAAAAAGAAGGTCAACCGGGCTGTCTACGGGCTAACGCCACTCTATTGCTATACCTTTAGAGGCAACGGAGAGCTTAAATAGCAGGCTTAATCGGCTTATAATGATAAAAGTTAATCTGTATTAGATAGGTTTTAAATATGGTGCTTCACTACAGCGAGGGGGTAAATCCCTCTCTATCTCCCTTTACGAAATGGAGAGGAGTATAATAAATGGGGAGGGAGCAATGGAAACTAACTTACTCTATTACGGCGATAACCTGAAAATCCTGAGAAACCGTGAATACTTCCCCGACGAATGCATAGACCTAATATACCTTGACCCACCCTTCAACAGCAAAAAGAGCTATAATATCCTGTTCAAAGACCAGGGCGGCGTCGAGTCCGAAGCACAGATAAAAGCCTTTGCCGATACCTGGCACTGGACACAGGCTGCACAGGATACCTACCAGGAAATCATAACCGGCGAAACGCCCAACGTCGGCAGGCTCATCGGGGCGCTGCACGATTCCATCGGCAACAACGATGTTATGGCATACCTGGTGATGATGACCGCCAGGCTGATAGAGCTGCACCGTGTGCTCAAGCCCACCGGCTCGCTGTATCTGCACTGCGACCC